>JAATEZ010000041.1 GCA_015655485.1 Lactobacillales bacterium
CAAAGGAAATCTGATAAGGATTTACTTGACTCATTTTTTTCAATTCCTCATCAGAAGCATAAGCGTTGCCAATGATCACATCATCGATCAGCTGAGTGGCAAAAAGATGTTTGACCTGCACTTCGATCGGCAGATGCCGATGGATTTCTAAAGTGGGCAAACCATCATTGATGTCCCAAGGTCCCTGCTGCCCCACTTGTGAATTAACAAAAGCAGCCGTTCGGATTCCTTGTTTTTTAAAGCGCTGAGAACATTGCACAAAAAAATCATATGGTAAAGCAGAACCTTCTTGCGGATAAAAATTATGACAGCCATAAATAAAAGGACGATTGGCTTCATAGCTTAAAATATTATCCAGATAGGCGACATCATTACTCATATTTAATTCTATTGCCAGATCAAAAGGATTAAATGACAATAGCGCTTCCTTATTGCCGTCAAAACCTTCATCCAGACGAATCCCCTCAGCCCCCAACTCATGAAAAAAGCTCAAGTCTTCGTAAGATATCCCTAACTGATCAAAAATACTGGGAGCAATATCTAAAATGACTTCGAATCCTTTTATATTCGCGTATTGGATAATTGTATGAAATTTTTCAAACACCACTTCTTTGCCGCTCTTCGCTTCAAGCATGCTCATGAAAATCCGTGAAAATCCATAATGAGCCGCACGATCGATATACTCCTGATCTTCCTTTAGATCACTATGATCCGGGTAAATTGAAATACCTATTTTTCTTTTCATAAAAAATCTCCTTTTTTTTATTAGATGTTAAAATGGCAGGCATGAGTGTTTCTTGATATTATTTAACTGATACTTCTTAATTCGATAAAAGAAAAGTATTTAATTTTGAAAACACAAGACATGCCGCTCCATATTTTATTCATTAAAATCAAATCTTTCAAATCTAAACTAAAAGCGCCAATCGCTAGTTTAAAGCTAACAATTGCACATTAGAAAGTTATCTGGAAAATATTAGGCAGCAGTCTTTTTCGCGCTTCACCGCAAACGTCTATATCAATTTTTAAAAACTAGATATTTTATCTAAAAACTTGTGAAATGAATTTTTTTAAATCAGTCCTTCCTTGTTCTCGAACAGAATTTGTGCCACCATATGATCTACGACCTTTCCATTATAAATCATGATCCCGATCCCATTTCCTGTTTTTTCGCCATTTTCCAACATTCTTTTCATTCCCTTTTGAAGGGAGGTTCTTTCAGGCAACCAGGCCATTTGGTCCATCACTAGTTCCTGATCAAAAACTCTTTCCGCTCCATGATTCTCAGTTTGAGTGACATTGATCAACGTATAATCACCAGCAAAGGCAAGAATTTTAGAAGTGGGCTTTAGAGCTTTGCGAATATAAGGCGAAAGCATCCACGAATTACAATAAACGGCTTTATATTTAAATTCTGAAAAATGATTCCTAAAAAAACGGAACGCATTGAAATAGCACTCACGGGTTTTCTCTGATGATATAGGCGCATTTACAGGAATATGAACACTAAGTAAAAGATCGTTTTTCTTGATATAAGAATTTTCAATCTCCAAATCGAAAGGAAACATTTCAAATTCAAGGATCCCCAATCGAAATAAGCTGCCGCATACTTGTCGATACGTCCACCAAGAGTTCAAAAATTGATATTTTCCATGTTTCGTCTGATTTTTATCTACTTCTTTTTTGAAACAGCTATAGGTTTCAAAGAAAATTTGATCACTGATTTGTCTAGGTTTATAGAGAATATCTCTAACATATAAAGCAGCAGCTAAATAAATCGTCAAAATGAGCAAACCGTCTTCATCTGCTGGAAATTCTTTATGAAATCTCGCTAAAGTCGCAACTGCCGTCGATCTTTTTGAGAATCCTAAAATAAATGGTTCCATTTGTATTGGTTGATATTTTTCTATATTATCCTCCATCATTTCAGCCAAAACCGACAGATCCAGCTGCCCTATCAGCTGCTTAATTTTTTTCTTATCCCAATAGTCATCTGCTGCTCTGGTTATTCTCATGTTTTCCATCCTTTGAATTACTAGTTAAATGAATAAATTTTATTTAGCTGATTCTTTAGCTAACATCTGCTCACAAAGCTTATGACTCAATAAAATATTTTTTTGTGTGTTCTTTCTGTTGGCAGGCTTTACAGCCTGCTTAGAGATAAAGGAATCGATCAACTGAATAAATCCGCGTTTTTCTAAAGTTGGTGTCCAATCTGAAAAGCCTTGTTGAATGATCTGGTTTTCTTTATATTGCGTCAAATAAGATAGATTCTCAATTTTGAATGTCCCACCGGGCGTCATAACTGCTACCGACTCAGTATTAGCTCCTGAAAACATATTCATACTTACAACAGCTGTGGCCTGATCTGTTTCCAGTTTCAGCAGAGCTCTTTGCAAGATCCCCCGGTCCACAAACATACTTGATTCGACAGAAATGATTTTATTGTCCAGCAAAAAAACAGCAAGATCTGCGATATGAATAAATAAATCATAAATCGCCTCCTTTGTCTCTTGATGAACCGCGACACGATTTTTCTGAATGATCAGCATATTTTTATGCGGCACTTCTTTGACTTGAGTAATTAAAGGCGCATACCGCCGATTGAACCCTACCATCAAAATCAAATCATTGATTTTTGCTAAAGTCAACAGTTCCTGAACTTCATCGAGATTTTCACTGAGCGGTTTATCTACCATCACAGAAATTCCCGCTTCTAATAGTTGTTTCACAATGGAATAATGAGTGCTGGTCGGTGTATGGACGAAACAACCGCCGATTCCAGTTTGGATCAATTCATCCAGACTGCTGACAAATTCTTTAAAACCATATTTTTCCTGAAGCGCTCTTCCCTTGCTTTTATTACGCGTACACAAGACCCACTCTGCCTGGTCCTGTTTTTCCGCCATAACCGGTAAATAAGCTTTTTGTGCTATTTGACCAAGTCCCACCACACCTATTTTTATCATGATTCTCCCATCCTTTCTTTTTTATTCTACAATATTTTTTTAAAATTGGGCAGAATAACACTTTTTCATTGCCTAAATCCCAATTTGTTCTGTACAATAGAGAAAAGCCAGGACTGGTAATGTTCTTTATTTGATTTTTTTCTGCACTGATCGGGTTATGTTCAGCCTTAAAATACCGCTGTTTTGGCTTACTGATCCACAATGCTGTGTCTAAACGCGATACTCAAGAGGAAGCTTGCCCGAAAATATGAATAGAAGGATGATAGAAATGAAATGTATTTCTTGGAATGTCAACGGATTACGAGCAGTAGTAAAAAAGAATTTTATGGAGGTATTCCAACAATTAGATGCCGACTTTTTTTGCTTGCAGGAAACCAAATTACAAGCAGGACAAATTGAACTTGATTTACCCGGCTACACTCAGTATTGGAATTATGCTGAAAAAAAAGGCTATTCAGGAACAGCGATTTTTGCCAAAGAAGCTGCCATGAATGTCCGTCTGGGAATCGGTATAGAAGAACATGATCAGGAAGGGCGTGTGATCACACTTGAGTATCCCAATTTTTTTATAGTGACTTGCTATACCCCAAACTCGCAGAATGAGTTAAAAAGACTGGATTACCGCATGGCTTGGGAAGACGCTTTTTTAGATCACTTAAAAAAATTAGATGCCATAAAACCCGTCATTTTTTGCGGCGACTTGAATGTGGCTCATGAAAATATTGATCTAAAAAATTGGAAGACCAATCAAAAAAATGCCGGATTTACTGATGAAGAGCGGGCCAAATTTTCTGTACTGCTTGACAGCGGCTTTATTGATACTTTCCGCTTTTTTTATCCAGATAAAGAAGGCCTATATTCTTGGTGGAGCTACCGTTTCAATGCACGTAAAAACAATGCCGGATGGCGCATTGATTATTTCTGTGTTTCAAGAAGGATCCAGGATTATTTGATTTCAGCCAGGATCCATACCGAAATCGAGGGAAGCGACCACTGCCCGGTGGAAGTAGATCTGGAACTAAAATAAATAAGAAATTGGATCAAAAGTTTCCTGCTTCCGGGAATAAGACGAACTGTCCAGAAAATATGAGAAGCTATTTTCTGGACAGTTCGTCTTATTTATTTTTTAAATTTGTTCTTTTTTAGGGACCAGGTACACTGGCACACCAATCAATACTAACAATAACCCGAGACCAGCATTCAGCGGTTGCGTCAGCAAAGTATTGATTACAATAAAAACACCACCGATTATGGCCACTAACGGAACGATTGGATAGAGTGGAACGCGATAGACTCGCTTCACATCAGGCATTTGTTTACGCAAAATAAAAATTCCCGCAAAAGTCAATGTATTGAAAATCCAAATGACAAAAATAGATAGATCCGTTAGTTGATCAAATGTCCCTGACAAAATCATCAAGATGACGATCAGCATAATAATGATGCCCCCATTGATTGGCATGTTAGTTTTCTTATTTAATTTTTTAAACCACTGACTCTTAGGCAGCAAGTTATTGGCCCCCATAGCGTAAGGGACTCGCCAGGCAGCCATTGTATACCCATTCGCCCCTCCAAAAACAGAAATCAAAATCCCAATAGTCACTAGTTTTCCGCCTACTCCCGGCAATAATAGGTTTGCAACCGATGAAGCAGGAGTGACGGTTGCCGCTAAGTCCGCGGCGGATAGTACCCGCAGATAGACTACATTGATAATCAAATAAATGGCTGTTACTAAAGTCAGCCCGCCAATAATTGCTCGCGGTAAATCTCTGCCGGGATTTTTCATTTCTCCTGCTAAAGCACTCACATTCATCCAGCCGTCATAAGCAAAAACGGTGGCAACCAAAGTCGTACCAAAAGAATTGATCAAGGTATGATCCCCGACTTCGATTGGAAATAATCTCACGGTTAACGGATCGGAGTTAAAAAATAAACCCACGAGGATCAGTACAACTAATGGAATAAGTTTCATCAAGGTCGCTGTATTTTGCAAAGCACTGGTTGCTTTGTTTCCCAAGGCGTTGATGATCGTCAGAAGAATAATAGCGATAATCCCTATTGGAGGGATCCAAGTATCGCTCATTCCAAGTAAATTCACAGCTTGTGTTGCAAAAATAATACATAACGCCGCAATATTTCCCGGAAAATAAACCACCATCTGAGTCCAACCGACCAAAAAACCAATCATTTTACCAAAAATTTTTTCTAAATAAATCATCATACCGCCCGTCTCAGGAATCAGTGTTCCAATTTCTGCGACCGTCAATCCGCCTGTGACAGCAATGATCCCGCCAACCAGCCAAGCCAGTAATCCCATACCGGCACTTCCCGATGCCGAAAAAACAGCGGTGGGTTTAAAAAAAACACCTGCTCCGATGACCGTTCCTACCACAACAGTTAATGCTGTAAATCCCGATATCTCTTTTTTCAATGTTCCCTTCTCCATAAATCAAAAAAACCTCCCAAGTCTCACTCTTCATTTTTTTTTACATACCTGGATCATAAAAATTTCCCAAAATTTTTACATTATCCGAAATACTGACAAACGCTTTTGGATCAGATTCCTTCATCGCTGCAGCCAGACTATGCATCTCATAGCGGGTAATAACGGTTAATAAAATTGTTTGCCCCCCGTGAGTGAAAGCCCCCTCTGCCCCATGAATGATCGTGATCCCGCGACGCAATCTTGTTTGAATGCAATCAACGACTTGATTAGGATTTTTAGTTACGATCATCACCTGCATTTTTTGCTGCTTCGTATATACCGCATCCGTCACCTTGCCACTCACAAAAATCGACATAGCGCTGTAAAAAGCGTATGGCCAACCGAATAAAGCCCCCGCAGCTATAATAATAAAGGCATTAAAGTAAATAGCGACAGATCCTACACTTTTTCCGGTCATCTTACGGATCGTGATGGTGAGAATATCAAGGCCGCCGGAAGAAATATTATTTTTCAAGGCAAAACCAACCCCAAAACCATTGACTGCTCCGCCAAAGATCGCACAAATGATAGGATCACCTGATAAGGTCGTCTCAGGCATGATTTGAATAAACAATGAAGACAGCGATACCGAAATAATAGTAAAAATCGTAAACTTATGGCTGATATTTTTCCAGGCAATAAAAAACAAGGGAATATTCAACAGCAACAATAACCAAGCTACCGAGATCTTCCAATCCAGAAATTTATCTAATAAAGTGTTCACTATCTGAGCTAAACCAGTGATCCCACTGGCATAAATATGTCCCGGCTGCCAAAAAAAGTTCATCGCCACGGATGAGATCAGGCCATAACAAATAGATACAGATAACTTAGTAGTATATTCATTTTCTTTCAATTGGTCACAAAACTCTTTCATCACTTTTTCCTCTATTTTCTTTCAACTGGTTTCTCTTAATGATATGGTAAATGCCGTGATTTAAAAAGAATTTACAACACAAAATCTAAGGATTTTCAAAGTCGATAACAAAGAAATTTTTTTCAATTTTACTTTGCAGAACTTGTCAAAATTTCACCAAAAACAGCCTATAAGAAAATTAAATATATATTTTTTTAAACAAAAATCACTCTTTGTCATGACGTACTTCAAGACCCAATTCATATAATTGCAGAGAAGAAACTTCTCCTGGAGCATCTGTCATTGGATCAATGGCTTTCCCGTTTTTAGGAAAGGCAATGACTTCGCGGATATTTTCTTTTCCGGCCAGTAACATAACTAGACGATCTAATCCTAAAGCGATCCCGCCGTGTGGGGGGAAACCGTAGTCTAACGCGTCTAACAAATAACCGAACTGCTTCTTAGCTGCTTCTTCTGAAAATCCCAGTGCTTTGAACATTTTTTCTTGAACTTCGCGCTGGTAGATCCTTAAAGATCCCCCGCCAACTTCATAACCATTCAAAACAATATCATAAGCATCTGCATAAACTTTTTCCGGATGAGTTTCCAGTAAAGCTATATCGTCAGCTTTGGGCATAGTAAACGGATGGTGAGCAGAAACATAGCGTTTGGCTTCTTCATCATATTCAAGAAGCGGCCAGTCGACGATCCATAAAAAATTGAATTTAGACTCATTGATCAATCCCAGTTCCTTGCCTAAACGCGTTCTTAAAGCTCCCAGAGACGCTGCAACGATTTCCTTTTTATCAGCTGAAAACATCAAAATATCCCCGACTTCAGCATTTGTAGCTTGGATCAATTCATCTGCCACATCGGTCAAGAATTTTGCTATCGGGCCCTTCAGGCCATCTGCTTCCACTTTCAGCCAAGCCAACCCTTTTGCTCCAAATTGACTGGCATAATGACCTAAACCATCCATATCTTTACGAGAATACTTGCCGGCAGCACCCTTGGCATTTATTGCTTTCACTTGTCCGCCGTTTTGCAAAGCCATCTGGAAAACTTTCAGATCAACATTTTTGACGACTTCGGCTACATCGATCAATTCCATTTCAAAGCGAGTATCCGGTTTATCACTGCCAAAACGTGCCATCGCTTCATCATACTTCATCCGCGGCAAAGGCAGTTCTAAATCGATCCCTTTTGTTTCTTTCATGACTTTTGCCAGCATTTCCTCCGTATAGGTTTGAATCTCTTCTGGTGTCAAAAAAGTTGTTTCGATATCGATCTGGGTAAATTCCGGCTGACGGTCTCCACGCAGATCCTCATCCCGAAAGCAACGTACAATTTGGTAGTAACGGTCGAATCCTGCTCCCATCAACAACTGTTTCATTATTTGCGGCGACTGTGGCAAGGCATAAAAATCACCTGGGTGTACTCTGGACGGGACTAAATAATCGCGGGCACCCTCAGGAGAGGACTTGATTAAATAAGGTGTTTCGACATCCATAAAACCATTCTCATCTAAATAATCGCGAACAGTTTTTGTCACCTGATGACGTAACTTAAAGCTATTCAACATCTCTGGACGACGCAAATCTAAATAACGGTATTTCATTCGAATATCATCATTGACATTTGTTTCATCTTCAATCATAAACGGCGGCGTTTTTGCTTTGTTCAAAATTGTGATTTCACTGATCATCACTTCGAATTCACCCGTCTTCATTTTGGGATTGATTGCTGCCTGATCCCGCAGAATAACTTCTCCAGTTACTTCTAAGACAAACTCGCTGCGGCACTTATCAGCGATCGCCCATGCACTTTCGGATTTTTCCGGATTAAATACGATCTGTACGATCCCTTCACGATCGCGCAGATCAATAAAAATCACGCCGCCCAAGTCTCGTCGCTTTTGTACCCAACCTTTTAAAGTCACTGTTTTTCCTAATACCTCTTTTGAAACTTGTCCGCAATAGACACTTCTCTTTGTCATTAATTTTCGTTCCCTTCATTTTCCGGTTATTTTCTATACTGCTCATTATTGATTTGACTTGAATTTATTTAAACAAGAAATTCATCATATACATCCGGAAAACCTGCATAGATCTCGCTTAGCGCAATTTTCTTTTCTTTCCCGGTAGTCATTTCTTTTACATTTATATTGCCTTCTGCAAGCTCCGTTTCTCCTATAGTTAAGACTAGTTTTGCCTGTAACTTATTCGCTGTCTTGAACTGAGCTTTCGGTTTGCGCTCCATGAAATCACGTTCAGCCGAAAAACCGAAATGACGGATCGCCTGGACTAATTTCAAGACTTCAAGGTTCGTTTCCTGACCGATGCCGACAATGTAAGCATCTACTGCATCCATATCAGATAGCTCGATCTCTTCTGCATCCAGTGTGATCAAGACCCGCTCCAGACCCATGGCAAAACCAAACGCCGGCGTTGCTGGTCCGCCTAACTGCTCCACTAGATCATCATATCGTCCGCCTGCGCAAATCGTCGTCTGAACACCGCCAAATCCCGGTGCCTCACTCATGATCTCGAAGATCGTATGCGTATAATAATCCAATCCTCTGACCATCGTTGCATCCACCTCATAAGGGATTTTTAAGGCCTCAAGCAATGACTTCACTGCTTCAAAATGCCGGGCAGATTCCTCATCTAAATAGTCTAAAATGGAAGGCGCCAACGATACGATCGCCTTATCTTTAGCCTCTTTGCTGTCCAAAACACGCAAAGGATTATGGTGCAGTCGCTTCTTAGAATCCTCACTCAATTCTTCGGACAATGGTTCCAGATAGTCGATCAAAGCTTTACGATAATTTTCATGACTTGTTTTGTTGCCTAATGAATTAATGACTAATCTGATATGCGTGATCCCCAGCTGTTCAAAAAAATCAAGTGCCATAGCCATAGTCTCTACGTCCGTTGCCGGATTTTTACTGCCGAATACTTCTACTCCCAATTGATGGAATTGTCGCAAACGGCCTGCCTGCGGTCTTTCATAACGAAACATAGGTCCCATATAAAAAGTTTTAAAAGGCTTTTGAAACTCCGGCCCGAATAATTTGTTTTCTACATAAGCCCGAACGATGGGAGCCGTATTCTCAGGACGTAAAGTGATATGACGTTCGCCCTTATCATAAAAATCATACATTTCCTTAGATACGATATCCGTTGAATCGCCCACACTGCGCGAAATCACTTCATAATGCTCAAAAATTGGAGTTCTTATCTCATGAAATTGATAATCTTTAAAAAGCAGTCGAGCCGTTTCTTCTATAAATTGCCATTTGTATGAAACCTCAGGTAAAATATCTGCCGTTCCTTTCGGTCTTTGATAATTCATCGCCATTCTCCTTAATTTTTATTTGAAAACACTAAAAAACTCGCCCTTGTAAAATAAACAAGGACGAGTGTATCTGCACACGTGGTACCACCTAAATTGAAAGAATTTTCTTTCCACTTTCACGATTATCGCTCGCAACGGAATACCTTTTCATATTCATCTCCAGAGTGTCATTCAAACTTACCCCTAGTAAATTGCTTTCAG
>JAATEZ010000354.1 GCA_015655485.1 Lactobacillales bacterium
AACTTTTTGGATTTTTTCAGCTAAGGCATTTTCTTCATATTTTACAGGTGCAAAACTGGCCTCCCAATATTTTTCAAAACGAACTTCGCCCGCTCTTTCTTTTACAAAGTAGGATCCCGGCTGCAGGCGATGGATCTCACTAGTCAAAGTCTGCGGCTCAGGAACATACTGAAAAGTCATATAATCTTGCAAAGCCGCCTCATTCAGTTTTTTTTCTTTCAAAATCAAACGAATCGATTTAGCTTCGGAAGCGACATAAAAATTCCCGTCTTCCTGCGCAAAATGAAACGGCTTGATTCCAAAATGATCGCGGGCACCATATATTTTCTTTTCTATTTTATCCCAGATCACGAAAGCAAACATTCCTCTTAACATTTCCGCTGTTTTTTCTCCATATTTTTTATAAACAGCCAGAATCACTTCTGTGTCGCTTTCTGTTTGAAAAAGATACCCTTCTTGAATAAGTTTGCTCTTTAATTCAATATAGTTATAAATCTCTCCATTAAAAACGATCCAGAAACGCTCCTCATCATAAGATAACGGCTGGCTGCCCTTTTCTAAATCGATGATGCTCAAACGACGAAATCCAAAAGAAATATCTTCATCATGATAATAGCCCTCACTGTCAGGGCCTCGATGAACGATCAAGGCGTTCATTGTTTCAATTTTCTTTTTCTGCTCTTCTATTTCCTGAATACTAGCTCCTTGATGAATACATCCGACAAAACCACACACAATAACTTCCCTCCAGTAACTGATAAACTTAACTCTCTCATTATAGTATACATCCCTTTAAAAATAAACAACATGAAATAGAAAAACTCTTAACTTAAATTTATCCAAATTTGTCCAGATTCGTGATTTAAACACGCTTTCTCCATCTCATTCCATAAGATTCTGCGAAGTCGATCAAAAAGAAGAGAGCCACACCTATTAAACTTAAGACAATGATCCCGCCGTACATGGCCCGATAATCCATTCGCAACCACGAATCCATAATGAAATACCCCATTCCAAATTCGGTCCCATAATTTTCTGTAAAAAATAAGACTGACAAGGTTGTTCCCAAAGAGATCCGCAGAGTACTGATAACATTATACAAAGAAGCAGGAAATGTGACGTATTTGAAAAGCTGTATCCGAGTAGCGCCAATTGCCCTTAAAACCTCATACTGGCGAGCCGGAATGTCCCGAATGGCATCCCTTGTTGCCATCACGACTTGAGGCATAACAATCAAAACTATCATGATTATTTTTGAAGACTCGCCTAACCCAAATAACAGCATTACGATCGGCAGCAAAGCCAGCTTAGGGATCGGATAAGTCAGATAAAGAATGGGATCTAAAATTTTATCCCACCTTACTGAACTTCCCATGATGAGCCCAATCAAAAATCCTGAAATAAGCGAAATGATCATACCAGAAAATACCCGAAATAAGCTGTAGACTATATGTAGCGCCAATTGCCGCTGAAATAAAGAAGGAAGATAAAGATAAACAGCCACTGGGTCTGGCAATATTTTTTTATCAACGATCCCCGCAGCCAGATACCACAGAAGGCTAATGAATACCATCGCCAATACTAGTGCCGTGACTTTTCTTAGAAAAATAGATTTATTCATCTGATCCGATCCTCCTTCGCAAATTTTTAACTTCTTTCCAAAAATCCGGGTGAAGCTTTTTATCTGTAAAGGAAAAATTTCTTAAAGGATTTTCAATCATTTCTATGGAAGAAGAAAAATTTTCTTGAGCAGTAAACAGCAGGATATGGTCTCCCAGCAAGAGGGCTTCTTCAATATCATGTGTGACAAATAAACTCAATACAGGATGGTCGCTCCAAGTCTTTAAAAACAGCCGCTGAACTTTTTCACGTGTGAAAGCATCCAAAGCCGAAAAAGGTTCATCCATCAATAACATTTCTGGATCGATGACAAAGGCTTTAGCCAGCGACAACCGCTGCTTCTGCCCCCCGCTCAACTGATTAGGGTAGGCTTTTCTTTTTTCGTATAACTGTAATTCTTCTAAGAGAAGTTTCACTTTTTGTCGATTTAAGAAGGATAAACGCGGTTCCTTTTGACTGATCCGTAAATGAATGCACATCGCCCTTTCAACCGTGTGCCATGGCAGCAGACCATATTCTTGTGGCACGATCCCTATCTTATGCTGACCGGGATCGAAAATTTTCTGCCGATAATAGATAGTGCCCTGCTCCATTTCTTGAATGCCCGCTAAACAATTTAAAAAAGTTGTTTTCCCCGCCCCTGAGGTCCCGATTATTGTATAAATAGCCTGCTTTGGAAAAGATAAGTTCAGATGATCAAATAACCTAAGTCCAGGTGAAAAGCCCAGACTTAAATCCTTTATGGAAAGTTCCTCGGTATTATTTAAAATAGACATCAGATTTCACATCGCTTGGCTGTAAATTTTTGGTCAATATTCCCTTTTCTTTTGCCCAAGCAAAAACAGATTCGATATCACTGTCAGATACTTGTTGAGCTTTAGGATAGTCCGGAACCACAATGTTTTCTTTTAAATCTGACGGGAAGCCGATCTCATCAATAAAAACATCGATATAATCTTCTTTATCATGCTTTTTCATATAGCTCACTGCCTCGTTATAGGCTTTGTACATTCCAATGATCTGTTTATCTTTCGCCTGGATCGTTTTGTCTAAAAATCCCATCGAAAAAGGATTTATCCCTAATTTTTGAGTAGAACTTAAAACTCTTGCCCCATCTTTTTTTCCGATAGTCACATAGGGTTCAGGCAGGATCCCGGCATCGACTTGTTGGTTTTCGATCAACTCTAATCTAGAGGGAACTGCAGGAACTTCCTTAAAGGCGACATCAGCTGTTGACAGTCCCGCTGCCTGCAAAATCATCGCCATCGCATATTCAGTGCCAGTATTACTCGAATAAACAACCGTTTTTCCATCTAAGTCTTTCACTGATTGGATCTTTTCATTGTCTGTCACCACATCAAATTCCCCATATGTAGAACCAGTAACATAAATGTTTTCTCCAGCTTCGCGGTAAAGGGCAATAGAAACCAGGTCTGTACTGATCCCGTCTAATGTACCGGCTTGAAACGCAGCATCGCGGTCCTTCGCACTTTTAAAAGCTTTGATATCCAGATCCACTCCGTACTTATGATCAAATCCCTGCTTATGAGCAATGATCAGCGGGATATTGTCAGTGGCCGGCATGACCCCCAGAGTCAATACTTCTGTTTTTGATTCCTTTTTCGTACTTTTTATCGTAGAATCGCCCTTTTTATTCCCGCATCCAGCCACTACAAAAGCAACCAATAGAAAGCCTGCTATTCCCTTAACAACCTTTTTCATGTTTTTCACTCCAATTCAAACATATTTTTAAACAAATAACCGCAGCTGCGGTTTTATAAAAAAATATCGGAACACCCTGCGATCAAAAATACCACGCTGACCAGCTCGTTGACATTATAGGAAGCAATCGACGCATGTTGCAGTTTGTTTGGCTGAACGATCACATGTTCAAGAATCAATAGCCCTCCAATAAGCAGCAAGCCGCAACTGTAAATAATGCCAAATTCCGGAACCAAAAAACCTACTATAACTAGGGAAAAAAATGAGAAACCATGGAAAATACTTGAAAAAATCAATCCATCTGCCACCCCAAAAGTTGCAGGAATAGAATGCAGACCGTAAGAATGATCAAATTCAACATCCTGAGCCCCATAGATCACATCAAAACCTGCGACCCAAAACAGATTAGCTGCTCCCAAAAAAATGGGGATCGCAGTCATTTCTCCCGTTACAGCAATATACGCTCCCACTGGAGCCATACAACAGGTAAATCCCAATATCAAATGACACCAAGCAGTAAACCGCTTTGTATAGGAATAACCGATCATAAAGACGAACGCTAAAGGCGACAAAAGTAAAGTCAGACGGTTGATTTGTCCGGCCGCGATGAAAAATACTGCAAAACAAACCCCGGAAAATAAAATCACTTCTCTAGCCGACAATTTTTTTTGCGGTAATTGACGAAGCCGCGTTCTTGGATTTTTTTCATCATAAAAAACATCGATCACCCGATTGATCGCGTTCGCTCCAGTTCGGGCGCTTAATAAAGCAGCAAGCAGCCAGATAAATGTTTTCCAGTCAGGCAATCCATGGGCCGCAATCAACATAGCGACCAGCCCAAAAGAGATCGAAAAAATCGTATGCTGAAACATAACTAAGATACTGTATTCATGGATCTTACGAAATATTTTAATCGTCAAAGCCATATTCTTGCCACCTTCTTGTTACTTGCGCTTGCATCTCTGGAGTCATCGTGATATCGTTCGGCCACTCGCGCTGATGTCCCTCGCTGTGCCATTTTTTTGTGGCGTCAATGCCTAACCGTGTTCCGAAAAAAGCCTGATCGGAAGCATGATCTAATGCATCCAGCGGCCCATCATTAAAAACAAGATCACGTCTGGCATCAATATTATTAAAAACTTTCCAGGCCACTTTGCTGTAGTCGTGCGGAGAAACTTCTTCGTCGACAACAATGATCATTTTGGTATACATCATCTGGCCGGTCCCCCAGAAAGAATTCATGACTTTATGGGCATGATAAGGATATTTTTTTTTGATTGAAACTATGACACAATTATGAAAAACACCCTCCAAGGGAAAACTAAAATCAATGACTTCCGGGATCATCATTTGCAAGAGCGGTAAAAAAATACGTTCCGTCGCTTTAGCCAGATAACAATCCTCCATTGGAGGCTGACCTACGATCGTCGTTGGATAAACAGCGGCTTTCCGGTGAGTGATACAAGTGATGTGAAAGATTGGATATTCATCAATTAACGAATAATAGCCGGTATGATCGCCAAACGGGCCTTCCTTTCTTAAAGGTTCATTGACATCCACGTATCCTTCTAAAACAAATTCTGCCTGAGCAGGTACATGGATCCCGTTTGTGATAGATTTAACAAGTTTAACCGGCCGTTTACGCAAAAAACCGGCAAACATCATCTCATCAATCATTTTAGGCATGGGAGCCGTTGCCGCATAAGTGATGGCAGGGTCACATCCTAAAGCAACAGAAACCGGCATCTTTCCACCCAGCTTTCGGTATTTTTCATAAATTTCATGCCCATCTTTATGTAGGTGCCAGTGCATCCCTGTCGTATTCGCATCAAAGACTTGCAGACGATACATTCCCGTATTTTGCTGATTGGTTTCGGGATCTTTTGTAAAAACCAGCGGCAAAGTTATATATTTGCCGCCATCTTCAGGCCAGCACTTTAAAATCGGCCATTCAGATAAATCGACCCTTTCTTCAACGACTTCTTGGCACGGAGCCCGATAACCTTTCTGTGGAAAAACAGCGGCCAGTCTGGATAGTTTTGGAACGGATTCCACTAAATTTTTCCATCCGGAAAAATTTTTCATATTGGTTAATTCCCGAATTTGCTGACCGATCTCATCTAACTGATCCACACCCAAAGCTAGACTCATTCGTTCGTAGGAACCAAAAGCGTTGATCAACAACGGATATTTTGAACCCTTGACATTTTCAAACAGCAGCGCAGGTCCTTTTTTTTTAGAAATACGATCAGTGATTTCCGTGATCTCGAGTTCCGGATCCACCTCTGCTTTTATTCTTTTTAGTTCCCCCAAATTTTCTAATGCTTTTATAAATCCCTGCAACCCATCAAAAGCCATTTTGGATCCTCCTCAGCTGCTCTCTTATTTTCTTAAAGACCATACAAGGTTATTTTAACATCAATCAGCAAAAAATAAGACATTTTTTTAATTGATCCAATAAAATTCTGCTTGCGAGCAAGAAAATAAATGAACTTTTTTTCATAAAAAACCGTGCCATTCGCATTTATACGCTAAAACTGTTATGATTAATGGATATACTGTTAATAAGAATTCATTTAAGGGTATAAAGGAGGAAGTCGCTTGATTGAATTAAAAAATGTTTCTAAAACATTTAAGGGTGGAAAAAAAGCAGTAAAAAACGTTGACCTGTCTTTTGAAAAAGGTGAGTTCATTTGTCTGATCGGCACCAGCGGGAGCGGAAAAACCACAACAATGCGAATGATCAATCGGATGATCGATCCAACAATAGGAAAGATACTCATAGAAGGAAAAGATATTCATGACATCAACCCGGTAGAACTCAGAAGAAAAATTGGTTATGTTATTCAAAATATTGGCTTAATGCCGCATATGACGATTCGTGACAATATTGTTCTCGTACCTAAACTGCTGAAATGGTCAGAAGAGCAACGGGAAAAGATCGCTCAACGCATGATCGACTTGGTCGAGCTGCCAAGAGAAATGCTTGACCGCTATCCCGGACAATTATCCGGCGGACAACAACAACGGATCGGTGTGGTTCGTGCTTTGGCCGCAGACCATGATATTATTCTCATGGATGAGCCTTTTGGCGCTCTGGACCCGATCACTAGAGAATCTTTGCAGGATCTGGTGAAAGACTTGCAAGTTCGTTTAGGCAAAACCATTGTCTTCGTCACGCACGATATGGATGAAGCTATAAAATTAGCCAGTCGGATCGTGATCATGAGCGAAGGAGAAGTCATTCAGTTTGATACCCCTGATGCCATTCTCAGAAATCCGGCCAATGCTTTTGTGGAAGAACTGGTCGGTGAAGACCGCCTGATCCAGGCTGAACCAAATATCACGACTGTAGGACAAGTAATGATGTCTACCGCAATCAAAATCACTCCAGAAAAATCTCTTTCCGATGCGATCCGTTTAATGAGAGACAAACGTGTGGATACTCTGTTAGTTACCGATGAAGCCGGTGTCCTAAAGGGTTTTATTGATGTGGAAAGTATCAACTTAAAACGAAAAACAGCGACTAGTGTCGGTGATATCTTGAATCCAAAAGTCTTCTATGTTCATAAAGACGCGTTACTCCGTGATGCCGTGAGAAGAATTTTAAAACGCGGCTTAAAATATGTTCCAGTCGTTGATGAACAAAAGAAACTGGTCGGATTAATAACCCGAGCTTCATTAGTTGATATTGTTTATGATGTTATTTGGGGAGAAGCAGAAAAAGATCAAGCATCCAACGAAAGTCAAACTGAACCATCTGAAAAAGAGCAGGTGAAGCAGTCATGAATACTTTCTTATTAGAAAATGGGAAAGACCTGCTGGTCAAGTCTGGAGAACACCTGACCATCTCCGCTCTTGCTTTAGGTTTAGGTATCCTTTTTGCTGTCCCTCTGGGGATCTTCTTAACTAGAACTCCTAAGCTTGCCAATATCGTGATCGGTTTTGCCAGTATCCTGCAAACAGTCCCTTCTCTTGCTTTATTAGCCTTGATGATCCCTATTTTCGGTGTCGGAAAACTCCCCGCTGTCGTTGCACTCTTCATATATTCCTTATTGCCTATTTTGAGAAATACTTATATTGGTGTTAAAGAAGTGGATTTTGATCTGACTGATTCGGCCAAAGGAATGGGAATGACAAATCTGCAATCCATTCGTTTAGTGGAACTGCCCTTATCGATGCCTACCATTATGGCCGGGATCCGCTTAGCCGCTGTTTATGTCATCGCGTGGACGACGCTTGCTTCCTATATCGGTGCAGGCGGGTTAGGTGATTTTATTTTCTCTGGACTAAATTTATATAGAACAGACCTGATCTTAGCTGGAACTATTCCCGTGACTTTTATGGCGATCATTGTCGATTTTTTGCTGGGTCTGCTTGAGAAAAAACTCACCCCGATCCAAGAGAAAGGAGACTGAAAAAATGAAAAAAAAGCTAAGCAAATTGACCCTGCTGGTTTTGCTCTGCGGCTTGACTCTATTGGTCAGCTCTTGCTCGCTGCCTGGGCTGGCCACCGGAAATGACAAAAAAACAATCACGATCGCCGGCGGTTCTACTTCAGAAATCCAAATATTAGCCGGTGTAGTCAAAGGAATGATCGAGCATTACACGGATAAAAATGTTGAGGTCATCAATAACTTAGGAACGACAACTGTCATTCATCAAGCCATGCTCAATAAGGATGTAAGCATCTCAGCGGCTCGGTATACAGGCACAGATTTGACGGGGACATTAAAACAGTCTGCAGAAAAAGATCCTGATAAAGCTTTGAAAATCGTTCAGACTGAATTTAAAAAACGCTATCAGCAAACCTGGTTTCCCTCTTACGGTTTTGCCAATACTTACGCTTTTATGGTAACTAAAGAAACCGCTGAAAAATATAATCTTAAAAAAATCAGTGATCTTAAAAACGTAGCCGGAGAACTGACTGTTGGCGTGGATATTTCGTGGATGAATCGCAAAGGAGACGGCTACAAAGCCTTCTCAGAAACTTATCAGATCAATTTCAAAAAAGTTTACCCGATGCAAATCGGATTAGTTTATGATGCGGTCCATGCCGGAAAAATGGATGTAGTTCTGGGATACTCAACCGACGGCCGGATCCCAAGCTATG
>JAATEZ010000445.1 GCA_015655485.1 Lactobacillales bacterium
CCTAAAATAGCTGTGGCATTAGCAATTAGCCCGGTTGGCAATTCTGGATCGACAACCATCACACATTTGTTAATCTGTATATTCATTGTGTTTCACGCTTCCTTTTATTTTTTTTTCAGACAAAAACAAACCGGCCAAAGTTAGTATGATCCCTCAGCAAATTGTTTGGTTATCTCTTCACGCAAAACGACTCCAGAAATCGTTACAGTCACCACTGGAACAAGATAGCTATAAAGAGTCGTTTGGATCGCCCCTAACTGAATATTTTTACGGAAAAATTCCAAGTCACATAACACATCGCCGATGCCCCAAGTTCTAAAAATAGCAGATTAAATATATTGATTGGTTTGATAAAATCCGAAACATTCATCTGACCATCAGAATACATAAAAATTGGAAGCATAAATAATAATCCATACATGAAAATTCGTCTTGTGGTCAGAATGGCGGAACAGCCAAATTCACTGATTTTATTCACTACGAATGAATAGCAGGCCCATAGCAAAGCAGACAATAAGGCCAATATATCGCCGAGAGGATTCACATCTATCCCAGAACCATTAAAACTTATCAGCAGTAATCCAGTCATAGCTACAATAAAGCCGATAAAAAAATTCCGCTGCAGCACCTTTGTTGAAATAAAGGTCGTTCCCCATAAAAAATCGTCAGCAATGCACTTGCATGTCCTATTAAAACTTGTTTTCTTTGCCCATTTGCTCCGCTCCCTGATTTTGAGTTTTTTGCCCATCAGAAAGAAATATTTATGGATTAAATAAAATCAAATCACCAGCGGCCAGATCGTATTCCGAATCTTTGCACCAAAGATGACGCGCTCCTGCCTCAATATATCCCACCACATAGTATTCATGAAAATGGTTGGGAAATTTTTGAACAATGCCCGTTAATAAGTAAGCCTCAATTTGTAATTCAGAATCATAATAAATATTTCGCTGCTCTTTTTGCATGATTCATCCCACTCTTTCTTTTCTTACCTAATAGTGTATCACGAAGAATGCT
The DNA here is from genome assembly GCA_015655485.1 of Lactobacillales bacterium. Classification (GTDB taxonomy): domain Bacteria; phylum Bacillota; class Bacilli; order Lactobacillales; family Vagococcaceae; genus JAATEZ01. Next base: position 1,018 of record JAATEZ010000445.1, read on the forward strand.
CGAATTTATTGAAAGATATTACACTCAATGATGCCTGATAAAGAAAAAGAGAACAATCAAATAATAAGAGCCGCCGCAGAAACTTGCAAATAAAGGTTTTCTGCGTTGGCTCTCTCCTGCTTATTCGTATTTAAGGCCGATCTGTTAGTTTAAATGGAGCAATGGGTCAGTTTAAAAACCGGCAAGCGCAATGATCAAAAAAATTCCCATTAAATTGAACCCTTGATTTAAAAAAATGTTTTAAGATTCTCAGAAGTTCATTAAAAACATGAATTTCCTGAGAGGGTCTATGCTTTTTCATTCCAATTTTATATTCTCTGTTTACCCAAATTTCCTACACAGAACAAATTCCACCAATATCCTTGAGCGAATAGGACAATGTTCCTTTTCTTTTCATTGTTTCAATACTCCAGGCACATCTGGAAATGGCTGAAGCCTTTCAGGGGCACAAAGTATTAGTTCGCAGTTTTCGCGAAATTCCTCACAGGCCCTCTCTAGATCACGATATTCCAAGACTCGATAAAGCATATTGTAAGGCATATAATCTTCACCGGACAGGATCCAATCTTCATAATTTATGAAAACAGTTTTTGCTTTGCTTCCATCTAATTCATGTTTACTTGCAGTATCTTCAACTAATTTACAACTCGGAGCTGTATTGAGCAAAGTTCCATAATAGTCAAATGTTAATACTCTTTCCATTTTCTACCTCCTGACAGTCTGATTTTCCGAATATGTGTCCTTACTATTTACATAAACCACTATGCCAGCCGGCCTATTTTTAGTTCAGCTGTTTTATCCTTCAAGCCCATTCTTCTTTTAAGATCAAATGAATGACGATTTTCAAATTTAGTTCGTTGGCAGTAATGAAAAAATCCGAAAATTGATCATTTTTTTTAAGCGGATCCAACACTTTTTGAAGAAAAAATATTTCATGTCATAAAATATGCCAAATATATCTTTGCAAAACAAAACAAAATTTTAAAAAATTTCTATTTTGCTCGATTAAACCAGTAAAAAATAAGAAATTTTTCATTTTTTGTCATATTAAAAATATATATTTTTTAAAACTCACATATAATCGTGTTAGAAAAAGTAACATTTAATTTCATAAAAATATTTACAAATTGGTATAAACCAGTTATAATGATGTCATCAATTGATAATTTACTGAATATTCAGAATTTTTATCTTACTGCTCTCTTTAAAAATCTACATCAGAAAAATAAAGCTAAAATCCACGTATTTTAATTTTAACCTCATTTAAAAAAGACAAAAAAGAAGCCTATCAAATCCATACAAAAAGGAGAAGAAATCTTATGAATAAGTTTAATAAATTTATCGAAGAAAAATTACTGCCTGTAGCTTCAAAACTTGGGGCAAACAAACCATTAATATCTATTCGTGACGGTATTACTTTAGCGATGCCATTGATTATCATAGGATCTCTGTTCTTGATCATCAATAGTTTTCCGATCACTGCATGGACAGCTTGGCTCACTAAAACCGGCATCAGTGAAATTTTGACTAAGGGAACTAATGGATCATTTGGAATCATGGGACTTGTAGCAAGTTTTGGGATAGCAAATAGTCTTGCTAAACAACACGGAGTCGACGGAGCCTCTGCAGGAGTAATTTCATTAGCCTCTTTTGTTATTATTACCCCTAATATTTTTACTGCCGATAAGTCTCCAATTGAAGGAATGCCCATAACCTATATGGGAAGCAGAGGACTTTTTATCGCGATAATTTTAGGAATTATTTCTGCTGAGATTTTCCAGTGGTTTATTAAACATAACATTCAAATCCGTTTGCCGGAAACAGTCCCCCCAGCTGTATCAAAAAGTTTCAGCGCTTTGATACCAGGTGCAACGATTATCACATTATGGTTGCTGGTCTATGCTATTGCCACATATAGCGGTTTAGGAAATCTTCATGATTTGTTATTAAAAATTCTTGGCAAACCGTTAGGGATTTTAGGCGATACACTTGGCGGAACATTAATCGTCATTTTTTTGAATAGTGCTTTCTGGTTTATTGGTATCCATGGCGGCAATGTTGTCAATAGTATCCTTAACCCGATTTGGCTGATGAACACAGATGAAAATCGAATTGTTTTCCAGGCAGACTCAACAGCAAAACTGCCTCATATAGTTACACAGCCATTTATGGATAATTTCGTTTGGATGGGCGGCGGTGGCGCGACTTTAGGTTTAGTGATCGTTATTGCACTTATAGCCACTCGAAAAAAGGCCAGTAAAATAACTAAAACTTTGGCACCTCTTACTCTGACTCCAGGAATATTCAATATAAACGAACCAACGATGTTTGGACTTCCAATTGTATTAAACATTTCTTTATTGATCCCATTTATTCTAGTTCCAATGATAAATGCTGTTGTCACTTATTCTGCCATGGCTATTGGGATAGTTCATATGACTGTAGGAATCTCTATTCCATGGACTATGCCTCCAATTCTTAGCGGATTTTTAGCTACCGGGGGACATATTAGCGGATCCATCATTCAAATGATCTGTATTTTACTGGATGTTGCTGTTTACTATCCATTCTTTAGAATCGTTGAAAAACAAAATCAAATTGAAGAAAATATCTGAATAAAATGAAATTACACAAGAATAAGAAAGGAATTCAAATCATTATGGTAAGAAGACTCATCAGTGCCAATACTTCTGAAATTTTGGCCATGAATGCTGAAGAATTGAAACAAAGTATCCAAGCAAGTGAGGGACGTACAATTTTGTCAGAGAACGTTGTTATTCATGAACCTCTGGGAGGAGATATCACTAATGCAGAAATCGCTAAAGCATTCGGTGCTGATTTGATTTTATTAAATGCTTTTGATACTTTACATCCGGCCATTCTAGGGTTATATGCCGGTGAAAGTTCTATTGAAACAGCAAAAAATCACTCAAATATTATTACTTATCTTAAAAAAATGGTAGGAAGGCCAATTGGTGTCAATTTAGAACCAGTTGATCCTGACGTAAAAATGCTTGAAAATAAATTGACTATTTCAGAAA
>JAATEZ010000384.1 GCA_015655485.1 Lactobacillales bacterium
AATTGTTTATTTCTTGGTGAAAATCGTTTTTTTCGCGTACTTAAAAGTCTGTTAAAATTAGTTTCGGCAGTTTAAGTATCACAATTGCAGTACGTTTACATAAAATATACTAAAAGAAGGGAGGGGTAGTATGCCATACTACTGCCGGAATTGTGAGCATTGGCGTCGACTGCATGGCGGGTTTGGATATGGATTCGGGCACCATGGATTCGGACATCAGGGATTTGGGCATCAGGGTTTTGGTCTTGGCGCCCTTGGGCTAGCCTTAGGATTAGGTTATTTAATAGGTGGTTATTATCCTGGCTACTATGGAAGATACTACTATCCGAGCTATTATTATGGCTATTACTAAAGAAATTAGGTTTCCAGTTTGCGGAATAAATGAAATAGAGAAGGCCGGGTAAATGGTCTTCTCTATTTCATTTATTCCAACAAATTTCAATTATTTCTGAATTACTGCAATAATCCGAATCAATTTGTAAATAAAATTACAGAGAAAACTAAAAAATTGCTCGCTGATGATACAAAAATAAATTAAGGTAAGGAATATCTTATTGATGGGATTTTTTCTTGTCCTCATTTTAGTATTCGCAAAATAAGGCGGTAAAATTCGCTAAGATTGACTAGGATAATGGCGTGGTCGTGTTCGATCGGATTTTTAAAATAACAGTAAAAAGTGACCAGATAGTCATAAATTTGTCATATTTCCATGATATTATTTTTGCAAGGAGGTACAAAGAAAGATTACTTATCATATTCTTCCGATCACTCTCCGTAAAATATAGAAAATGATAAAGGTGGAATATTGCTTGAAAAAGATAGTGAAGAAAATAATGATTTATTCAATGGTAGGTATGATGCAGATTGGGCTGGGAGTATCGGTGATTGAAGCATCTCCGGTCCATTATGATCAACGTCAAGAACACTTTAGGTATGAACATGATCGTCACGAGCGGGAGCGTGTTGAAAATGAACGGCATGAACGGGAAATGCAGCGCCGTCCTCATGAGTCAAGGCGGCATTGGCGTGAGCGGCAAAAACACGAAAATGAGCGTCATGACAGAGCAATGAAACAAATTGCACATGATTTTTTTATAATTATGCATCGGTAAATAATAAAATACAATCCATTTATGGTGAAGCAAGTCCCGATCGGGCAGTTAACAGGCGGTGGGGCTTGCTTCGATTTAAAATTTTTTGCTTTTGTATTTCATTAGCGGAAGTACTCAGCCAAAAGATTTTAATGTGATTGAAGGAATTATCCAAAATATGGAGAATGACTTATGTATTAACATATTTTGGAGGTAAACATGAGTTTAAGGATTAGCTGTACCTGCGGTAATACCGAATTACTTTCAAATAATATGACAAATTTCAATATTTGTTTAACGAAGTTTTCTGATGACAGCAAAACAGGAAAAATACAGTTTGTCTGTCAAATTTGTGGACAAGTAACAAAAGAAATATTGATAGGAAATTGAAGCTGTTTGCAGTATGCCAATTCTCCATTTAAGTTTAGGGCTGGAGTAAGTATGAATATAGCGCAGACAGCGTACCATGAGAAGGGCGTTCTGCATTACCGCTGAAATTTTTAGAAATATAAAATATAGCAAAACTTAAAGGGCCTCACCTGGCATATCCAAACTGCTGGGTGGGCCCTTTGCGTTTCCGTTTCCGTCTGAGAACAATATAATAAAAAATAATAATTATTATTTACAAACTGTTATTTACATTGTATAATAAAATCAAATAAAGGATATTCCTTTATTACCCATTTAGTTTGGAGAGGATGATTATAATGGCGAATACAATTTGTCATGATGGATATTGTGAACCGGTACGCGACGAAAATAGCGAAGATAATTCTCAGATGACCTTTGGGGATAAAGTGATAATCGGCGGCGTTGTTTTAGTTATGGTAGCCTTTCTAGCAATATCCTGGTATGGTGTTTCCTTAGGTCTCTATCCCGATCCTACTTTAATTCCTTGATTTTCAGCCCTTGTGCTTCCTGGTAAAAGTGCAAGGGCAATTTTTTATTCAGGAGATACTAAAATGAAGCCCATCTCCAGTTCGGAACTGTATCCTGTCAAGTAGACAGTAAAAAATAAAGTAAATTACGCAGCCTTGGTTCGAACTTCAATTGAACTGAGGCTGCGTAATTTTGCTAACTGTCCCTTGGTCATGGACCATTGCAAGTTTCTGCAATAGGGCAAATTTTTCTGCTGCACTAGATGGTTTCTTGTTGGCATGAAAAAACTCCCCTTTCGGTAGCAGTTTTTTTATTTAACCTGTCTGCCTGAAGGGGATCATATGACTTGGCTGAAGATGGTTTTTTTGAGAATATAAGTAACATAAGTCTATTATGTTACTTACACCTATTGCTATTATTTGTATTTATTTTGACATTTTTTTGTTATTTTGTCAAATTAGATAAATAAATTACAATAATAAAATTGATGGAAGAACTAAAATAACTCCATTTAAAGACTTCACAGATAGAAAAAAGCAAAAATAATTTATTTCTTGCTATAGCTGTAATTTTAGTCGGTCAACAAGATAATGTTTTATTTTAACAGATTGCCAATTATTCGAATGAGCAATTTATATTGCCAAAGAATACAATACTCGACTATCCTTATGTTATAAGGCTTTTCAGCAAATATAAATGTAACATAATAGACTTATGTTACTTATATTCTCAAAAAAACCATCTTCAGCCAAGTCATATGATCCCCTTCAGGCAGACAGGTTAAATA
>JAATEZ010000328.1 GCA_015655485.1 Lactobacillales bacterium
ATCATACGGTAAATCAGAATAAAATACATGAAAATGACCAGACAGCTGCCAAGAAAGCCGAAATTTTCTCCAATCACAGTAAAAATCATATCCGAAGTCTGCACCGGAACAGAGACCTCCGAAACATTAAAACCTTTGCCAAACATCCCGCCGGACCCGATCGCGATCAGCGCCTGAGCCTGTTGATAAGACTTTCCTGAAGAGTCATGGAAGGGATCCAACCATGAATCGATCCTGGAGAACTGATACTCTTTAAATCCTACTTTGCTTAATAGATCACGCCCGGTATCAGTGGTCACCAAATAAAGAACCCCCGCCGCCAGCAAGATAAAAAACAAAATAGTCGGGATCTCGATCCGCCAGGAAATTCCTGAAACTAAAAATATACCGCCAAAAATCGCGATAAAGACTAATAAAGTTCCTAAGTCTTTTTGCAATAATAGTAATATGCCTATGGGAAGCGAGATTAAAACCATTTTAAAAATAAGCCTGAAATCAGTTTTGATCGTTCGTGTTCGATATAAAACATTGTGGCGGGTAATGGCATAAGCCAACATCAAAACATAAGCCACCTTCATCAATTCAGAGGGCTGAAAGGTGACCTCGCCGATTCGAAACCAGTTCTTTGAACCCGTATCTGTATACATAGAAGTATCATAAAATTTCAACAAAGTGGTCAGCATTATTAAACCAAATGCGTAAAAAAAGGGCGTAAGACGCCATAAATTTTTTGAGCTGAACTGCATGACGATCACAACGGCAATGGCGCCAACAACGTACCAGATTGACTGGCGCAGCATTGGTTTCATTATGTTTTTCACGCTAGAATCATGCGATAATGCGACATAAAGCGACAACATACCAATTATGGACAAAATAAAAACCGGCAAAATCAAGCCATAATCAATGCGGTTATCTAAACTACGCTTTTTTATTTTCATTAGTCCTCCCTTTTCCTATCCATTCAGTTAAAACTGCTATTTATTATAACGGTTCCTTCATTTTTTTCCCATACTATTTCATGAGATTTAATAAAACCTTATCAATGAGTTTTTTTATTCTTTTAACTCCACTGCCAAGCTGATAAAATAGCAGACGGCACTAAGTATATTGTATCTTTTTTTCCCCATGAAAACAACCTGAAAACTTTAAACTCTCTGATCTATTCTTTTTTTGGAAGTAGAACTAGTAATTTAAAGTAAACGATAGTTATATGATATAATATTTGTTGATCCTTCTTTGTAAAAAAACTTTTTAGTGAAAAACCAGCTATGTCTGAAATTCTATAATAAAGTTTTAGTCAGCAAAGAAAAATAAAAAATCTGGAGGCTCAGGATGCAACAAAAAAAGAATAAAATGAAACAAATGAATTTATTTGGCTTTTTTACCCTGACTGCTTCAATGCTGATGTCAGCCGATGAATATCCCGCTTTCGCTCAATCAGGTCTATTAGCTTTTATCTATTTATTATTGGCGGGTCTTTTGTGGTTTCTTCCCGTAGCGCTCTGCTCTGCCGAGATGGCTACAGTTGAAGGCTGGGAAGAAGGCGGTGTTTTTGCCTGGGTCAGAAATAGTTTGGGCGATCGCAGCGGTTTTATCGCCGTTTTTTTTCAGTGGTTACAAATCACTGTCAATTTTGTCACTATGATTTATTTCATTATTGGAGCTTTGACTTACATCGTCGACCTGCCCATTATCAATGAAAATCCGTTGATCAAATTGATTATCTTCCTTGCCGTCTACTGGATCATGACCTTCTTTCAATTAGGCGGTATCGGTAAAACAGATCAGCTTGTCAAAGTTCTATTCGTCATCGGCATTGTTGTGCCTTCATTGATTTTGCTCATTTTGGCTGTTTTATATATTTTTAAAACAGGAAAAGTTGAATTTCAAACAGACCTGCCCGCAAACATCAACACACTCTTTCATCATTCTTCATTGAGTACCATTGTGCCGTTTATTTTAGCCTTTACCGGGATCGAGGCTTCCGCTTCCTACATCAATGAAATCAAAAATCCAAATCGCGTTTATCCTATGACCATGGTTCTTTTAGTTATCTTTGCTATTCTTCTAGATACATTAGGCGGTCTTTCTGTAGCAACAGTCATCCCCAAAGATCAGATTTCGATGAACGGAGGAGTGATCCAGGCAGTGGCAAAGATGATCAGCAGTCTTTTTGGGGGGAATTCAAACTATCTGGTTAAAATCATTGCGACCTTGATGGCCATGGGGATGTTGGGTGAAATCAGTTCATGGATCGTTGGACCGGTAAAGGGACTTTTAGCTACCGCAAAAATCGGTGTCTTGCCAGACTATTTCAGCCGCTTGAACAAAAACGATGTCCCTACTCGCCTGGTTATGCTCCAAGGTGTTATCGTTTCAATCATCGGCACTCTTCTGACGCTCGTTATGGGCGGCAACAACGCGGCTTTTAAAACAGCCATGTCCTTTACTGTCATGATCTATCTGGTTACTTATATTTTGATTTTTTTGAGTTATCTTCACCTTTCGTTTAAAGGAACTGAACTAAAAAGAGGTTTTCGTATTTTGGGAGGTAAAAAAGTTGGTATTCCCCTGGCGATCATCGGGTTACTCTCTTCCGTTGTCGTTTTCTTTTCGACCTTTATCCCAAGTGCGGAAGTTAAACAGATCTCAACTACAACTTACGTTCTATTACTTATTTCTCTATTCACTGCCGCATTGCTATTCGCTATGATCATCTATCAAAGAGGAACAAAAGAAAAAAACAAATCAGAAAAAAATTATACGATCCGCCACCGTTACCTGGCTGAAGCAAATAAATTCATCCACCCCAAAGGCCACGGAGAATTTATTATCAAACGAAACAAGAAAAGCTGAATGAACTGTGTCAGCTTGTGAGCAAAATAGGAAAGAGAATGAAAATCGCTTCCTGATTTCCATGAACTTTATCTTTTTACCGAACAAGCTAGTTCATGAAGCCAGACACTGAAAAGCTGAATGAGGCGGTTCGGCTTGGAGCAGCAGCAAAAAAATATTGTCTGCTTTACATTAACCGGATCCATTCGTATAATAAGTTTACATGAGAGGATGAATGGATTGAATTATCAAGAGTTTAGCGAGTACATTGAAACCTATTTAACCAGCAAAGAAACCTTTTTCCAAAAAGCTTTAGAGCTGCAAGAAACCAAAAACAAATCACGAGC
>JAATEZ010000435.1 GCA_015655485.1 Lactobacillales bacterium
AAAAAAATATTTTATATAATTTAAAGGCAATCAAAATTAAAAATAAGAAATTCCCTTTGGTTTATATGAAAATAGTCCTGTTTAGTATTTAAATTCTTCTGCTCTTTCATTTGCCTCTGCTTCATCGATCCATGCTTTTCCGCTGAATTAATTAGAAGTTTTTTTTAGAAAAGTGTGTAAGTATGTATTATAATGTAATTGTAGATCAAGAGGTGAGATAAATGGATGAGACAAAAATCAAAAATCTTTTTGAGTTAAAAATATCATGGAAAGAACATGAGCAAAATGAGTTTTGCGCCGACAATATAGTCGCCATATTTGACGAAATCCAAGCAACTGTCCCTCCCGAAATGAAGGTTGGAGATTGGGTGAAATATACAGGTACTCACACAAAATATATATTTGAAATAACTGCATTTACTGAAAACAGCACTATCAGCAGCTTAAAATTTATGTTTGTGATGGACAAATAATTTGAAATTCCTTAGAAGCTGCTTTTGAGAAGTTTTTTCCCTCGGCAATCGGCAACAGTCCAAAACAGCGTAATTTTTTCGCTCCATTTTTTTCTGCTTTATTCACTACACCCTTATTTCTTCAGTATCCTATATATGTTAAAATAGAAAATAAACGATAAGGAGGCTCTCTATGAATATCGACCATATGGCTATGTATGTACAGGATTTAGAAGGATGTAAACTATTTTTTGAAAAATATTTTGGTGCTGTCGCCAATGATTTATACCACAATCCCAAAACCGGTCTTCAAACCTATTTCTTAAAATTTTCTGAGGATACCAGACTAGAAATCATTAACCGGCCCGATATGAAGCCTAAAACAAGCTCTTTGCTCCAAACAGGATATATCCATTTAGCTTTCAGTACTGGATCAAAAGAAGCAGTTGACGATTTAACTCAGAGAATCCAAACAGACGGCTATGAAGTTATTTCCGCTCCGCGAACAACGGGTGACGGATATTACGAGAGCTGTATCCTTGGTCCGGAAAATAATCAAATAGAAATCACCGTATAAAAAATAGCGGTCATAATATTTATTGCGGCAAATATTACCTTTTAGAATAGAGAAATTTCCTTAAACTCCAAGAGAATAGTCTCTGTTCTGCAAAATGAAGCAAACAAAATAGAAAAGTATTGAATAAGAGCAAGGACCTATTTTCTAGGTCATTCGAATGATTTTAGAAAAATTATTTTTGCCTGCTGTTTATTCTCATCTAAGGCCAATTCATTCATTCATTAAAACGAATGAATGAATGAATTGGCCTCATTTTCATCTCTTACGCACGCAAAAAAGCAATGTTTGCCGCATGGATAAACAGACAAACATTGCTTCATAATACTTTTTTCAGCCCCCAAAAAGTATTTATTATTCCAGGTCTTCACCGTTTGCGGCAATGACTTTTTTATACCAATAGAATGAATCTTTTTTATATCGGTCAAAAGTTCCTTCAGCATTATCTCCGGCATCCACATAAACAAATCCATAACGTTTTTTCATTTCTCCTGTGGAAACACTGACTAAATCTATGCATCCCCAAGGGGTGTATCCGATTAAGTCCACACCATCTTCAATCGCCTGTCCCATTGTTTCAATATGTTTTTTCAGATAATCGATACGATAAGAATCATTGATGCTTCCATCTTCATTGATTTCATCATAAGCACCTAATCCGTTTTCAACAACCATTAATGGAAGCTGATAACGTCCATACAATTCATTCAATGTATAGCGTAATCCATCCGGATCAATCTGCCAGCCCCATTCACTGGCTTCCAGGTATGGATTCTTGAATCCTCCAATAAGATTTCCTGAAATTTTTTCCAGAGTTTGATCTGTAGATACGCAATAGGACATGTAGTAAGAGAATGTATAAAAATCAACGGTACCATTCTTCAGGATATCTTTATCCTCTTCTTCCATTTTTATCTCAACATCCAGTGCTTTCCACATTCGCTTCGCAAAATGCGGATATTCTCCGCGTACTTGAACATCCCCGCAGTAATAATTCGAATCCTGCCAATTGTGCTGGTTTTCAATCACATCTTTGGGATCACAAGTGTTCGCATAGGAGGCCATGATCGCGATCATACAGCCGATCTTAAAGTTGGGATTGATGGCATGTCCCAGCTGGACTGCTTTTGCACTGGCAACTAATTGGTGATGCAATGCTTGATATCGGAGCTGAGGAATATCTACCGGGTTTGTAAAATCACGAGTTCCCTCATTTAAAATACCCAATGAGTAATATCCTCCTAAAGGTCTGGTTCCACAATTAATTTCATTAAATGTCAACCAATATTTGACTTTATCTTTATATCTTCTAAAAATAACCTCACAGTATTTAACATACAAGTCAATCAATTCACGGCTTGCCCAGCCATTATATTTCTCGGTTAAGTAGAATGGCGATTCATAATGCGAGATAGTCACTAATGGTTCAATGCCATATTTTAAACATTCATCAAATACCGCATCATAAAATTGCAGCCCTGCTTCATTTGGTTCGTCTTCGATACCCTTGGGAAAAATTCTTGCCCATGCAATAGATAATCGGAATACATTGAATCCCATCTCTGCCATTAGAGCGATATCTTCTTTATAACGATGATAGAAATCGCTGCCCGTGTGATTGGGATAATGCAGTCCAGCTTCAATCGTGCGCGTGACCATTCTTGGGCTTGTATGAGAACCGTTTGTCATCATATCAGCCGTACTAGGCCCCTTGCCGCCTTCGTTCCAGCCGCCTTCATATTGATTGGCGGCCGTAGCTCCGCCCCATAAAAAATCTTTTTTAAAACTCATAAAATTATCTCCTCTTTTTCTTCTTTATATAAAATGTAAGTCGCAATAAAGGTTACCACAAATCCGATGAGTACCGCCGCGATCCACCAATATAAATTAGCCATATTTTTATTGATATAAATTGGAAACGCAAATATGCCCAAACCGCCTGGAGATGAATACGCATATATTTTCCCGATTCCCGCAACAGCTCCGCCGACAAAACTTCCAATCATAGCACCGTACATTGGCGTTTTAAGTTTTAAATTGACCCCGTACATCGCCGGTTCAGAAATCCCGCCAACGATAGCAGTCGTCGCTGACGAGCCTGCCATCGATTTTAACTTGACATCTTTTGATTTAAAAGCTACTGCGGCACTAGCTGCACCCTGATTGATATTGGAGATAACGTTAGCCGTGATTACGATGGGTTCATATCCTAATGTCGCAAATGAATTGATCGCATAAGGCATTAACGCTGAATGCATCCCGGTCATAACTAACCATGGCAGGATACTTGTCAATACAGCAATACCAAAGAAACCGGTTGTGTTATATATCCAGATGATCGCTTGCGATAGATAAGTTCCCAAAAATGATCCGATAGGACCCAATACACCTAATGCCAGCGGCACCATAATCAATAAAGTGAATAAGGGTTCTATCATGGAACGAACGGCTTCCGGTGAATGTTTTGCGAAAAACTTTTCAACGTAGGCCATTATCCAAACTGTTAAAAGGGTTGGTAAAATTGAACTGGTATAAGAAGTCGCATAAATCGGGATCTTAAATACACTTAATGCTGTTCCAGCTGAAACAGCTGCAATAAAAGAAGGATGAATAAAGATCGCTCCCATCAACATACCCAGACCCATATTGGCTCCAAACTTGCGAGCGGCAGTCGCTCCTACAAATACAGGCAAGAAATAGAAAGCCGCGTCTCCTACGAAAGTAAGTACAATAAACGTTGGATCTTTCGATTGCAATATTCCCAGCATTTCACAAATTAAAACGATGATTTTTATGAATCCTCCGCCAATTAAAACCGGTATTATTGGTGTAACACACCCGGCGATGGCTTCAAATATCAAATTTATACTAAATTTCTTTTTATGTGCATCCAAATTTTCATTTATACTTTCTTGTTGACTCAAACCGGCTTTTTGACAAATCAATTGATAGACATCAGCCACTGACTGGCCAATAATAATCTGAAATTGATCTCCCTGCCATTGAATCCCAATAACTCCATCAAGCTTCTCGATCTTATCACTTTCAACTAATCCTTTATCTTTAACATTAAAACGCAGCCTTGTCACACAATGCATAATATTCACAATGTTGCTTTTTCCACCTACTAAATCAATAATTTGAAGAGCTAACTGCTCATAATTTTTTTTAGCCATTCTCTTCTCTCCTATACTCCTATTATTAAAAAACAAAACCCCAGCGGAAAAATAACAGAATGTTCATCTAGTCATTTTTCTATGCTGGGGTGATGCCCTCTTCGGTTACAATCCCTCTCTTGCACATAATCGATTCACATGAAGAATCAAATAAAGCTGTTCTTCATGGCTTAATTCAAATTGTAAATCATTTTTCAAATAGTCATTTATTTTTAGAACGACCTGATAGGTTTCCGGGTATTCTTTTACAACAGACTCAAATAATTTAAAATTTTCACTTGAAAACTGCTGGCTTGTCTGCTCTCTTTTCAGCAAATATCGAAAATGCGAAACAAAGCGGGAATAACTCACACTGTTCTTATCAATAAACATATCAAAGTACTCGCCGATTATTTCAATCACTTCTTCTAATGCTTCTTCAAAACCGCTTGTTTTTACGGCTGTTGCAGCAACGGCCTCTGCATTAATTAAATGGAGCGCAATACTGCTGGCTTCCGTTTTCGGCAGTCGCACACCAGTTTTTTTATAAATGATTTTAATCGCTTCCTGCCCAATCTTGTACTCATTTTCATATAAGTGTTGAATTTCATATTGTAACGCATTCGCAAATTGAATATTTTTTTTCTGCCTTTCAATCGCAAAATTGATATGATCTGCTAAGGTAAATACTAAATTAGAACTGACAGTCGCCTTTACTTGATTCCTGAATAGATCTACAATTCTCGCAGATATATCAAAAATTTCTTTTGAAATTAGATTCAACAAGTCTAAATACATTGGATCAACGTTATAATAAGTTCTTTCAATTGTGCTCAAATCGTCTAAATCATAAGGAACAGATGGAAAGCCTACCCCGGTGCCTATTGCCACTACTTCATTGCCTAAACTATCCATGCAGATAGCAGCATTATTATTTATCTTTTTTAACACCTTCATAAAGCTTCCTCCAATTTGCATAATCTGTTTGAGTGTGAAAGTGAAAAGAAAAAATGTTGAATATGCACACAATATATTTGAAGTAATGCATGAACCATTTAGACTCGCAAGATTCAGGATAACAAATTTCCTTGATTGAATAATGAATAAAAACAGCTGATTTTTCATTGTCTCCCTGACGGGCAGCCTATCCAAATTTTTCTCTGTGAAATAATTGCGGCTTATTTTTCTTTTAAAACCTTTTGAAGCTTTTACAACTGAACCTTTAAATTTAAAGTGGACTTATGGATGACAAAAAAACCCTTCTAAAGTCATCACACAATAAACTCAGCTATGAAGCTGTGTCGTAT
>JAATEZ010000349.1 GCA_015655485.1 Lactobacillales bacterium
ATAAAGCAGTCTATCAGACCGCCATCAAAAATGCCTTAAAAAACAATATGCTGAACTCGCAGAAGATTTGCAGCGGGAATATTATCCATTGATCAGCGATAGGAAAGAATTGTTTGAAAGTGTCGGTTTGCACGTCGAATTTATCCGCCTTAACGAATATGTTTGGCTCGCCGAGTCTGAATTTTAAAAAACAATGCTCAAAAAAAGGTTTTTTTTTCAAGAATGTTGTAAGATAGTTTTAGGAATTTCATTTGACTTTATTTGTATGCCATCTAAAGTGGAGCCATATTGAAAAAATTAGTCAGGAAGTGAAGAAATTGGTTGAAAAAAAAATCAAAGTTTGTGTTTTTAATTGTCGAATGTTTGATGAAGCGGATTATTTCACTAAAATTGGAGATGCGCTTGGGATCGAAGTGAAAATTTGTTCAGAATCTCCTTCGTTAGAAACGATTCATTTAGCTGAGGGATGTGACTCTGTCAGTATTGTCACTACCAAGATATCTAGAGACTTGATCAAGAAATTGCATGCAATGAACCTCAAAATCATTGCGACCAGAACGGTTGGTTTTGATCATATCGATCTGCAGGCGGCCGAAGAATATGGTATTCGAGTCAGCAATGCTGCGTATGCTCCGGATAGTGTAGCTGATTTTACGATCATGCTGATGCTGATGTGCGTAAGAAAAATGAAAACGATGCTGGAACGTACGCAGATTCAGGATTTTTCATTAGAAGGACTGCAGGGAAGCATTTTTTCAAAAAAGAAAATCGGGATTATTGGTACAGGCCGAATCGGTCAGACTGTGATCAGACATCTTTCCGGTTTTGGTAATGAGATTTTGTCTTACTCTCTAAAGGAAGAACCGGGATTAAAGGGCTTGACGACTTATGTTTCTTTTGAAACTTTATTAAAGGAAAGTGATATCATCAGTCTTCATTTGCCTGCAAGTGAAGAAAATGTCCATTTGATCGATGCCGAGACACTTGCCAAAATGAAAAAGGGAGTCATTCTCATTAATACCGCCCGCGGGACTTTGCTGGATACACAGGCAGTCATTGAAAATGTTGAGAATGGAAAAATTGGAGCATTGGCATTGGATGTTATTGAAAATGAAACCGGAATTTATTATAGTGATTTTATTTCACAGGTTTTAACTAATCGTGAAATATTGCTTTTAAAAAGTTTTCCGAATGTTATTGTGACACCGCATATGGCTTTTTATACGGATTCTGCCGTAGAGGAAATGGTCTATGCTTCGCTAAAGGGCAGTCTTCTGGAAGCAAAACACGAGAAAAATCCATGGCGGATCATTTAGCATTTTCTGTTCTGTTATGAATAGCGGCAAAGCCGTTTTCGCGGAAATTTGGCCTTGCAGGGCAGGGGATCCATCACTTTTATTCAAGTCCTTTGTTCGTTTTTTTCGAATGTTTTTAAGCAGTTTTTCTTGACATCCTCATGAAACCATGTAATATATTAGGTAGTTGAATCAAAGAAAAAGCTATGAGAAGAAGAGTAGGTTTTTGTTGCATTTATAGAGAGTCGCAGCAGGTGAAAAGCGATAATGAGACAAATTCACGAAGATGGTCTTTAAGTTGCACGGTCGAGTCATTTGGATTAGATCGTGATGGGGAACGCCCATTACAGCGTCAGGGTATGCGCTTTGCTTTAATAGGCAAGTACCTGCTGAGAAGAATCTTGTGAAAGATTTTTGAAAAAAAGGTGGTAACACGACTTGTTTGCTCGTCCTTTACTTTCGTTTATTAACGAAAGTAAAGGATGGGTTTTTTTGTTTGTACTGTTGATTATCCAAAAGTTTCCTATGGCTCAAAGTCTGAGCTGCCTCATTCAGCTTTGTTTATTAAAATAGATTATTGGAAAGGAGAATTATTATGCCGTTACGTGTACAAAAAGATCTACCTGCTATTGAAATTCTTAGAAAAGAACAAATTTTCACTATGGACGAAGACCGGGCACACAAACAAGATATTCGTCCGTTAGAGTTGCTTATTTTAAACATAATGCCTAAAAAAAGTGAAACCGAGACTCAGCTTTTACGGCTGTTAAGTAATACTCCGCTTCAACTGAATGTAGAGCTTTTACAAATGAGTTCTCATGATGCGAAGAATACCAGTGAAGCATATTTGGAAAAATTCTATAAGACATTTGAAGAGATCGAAAAAAAACGCTATGATGGTTTGATCATTACGGGAGCCCCAGTGGAGCGGCTTGAATTTGAAGAAGTGGATTATTGGCAGGAAATAATCAAAGTGATGGAGTGGAGCCGGACTCATGTTTTTTCTACGCTCCATATTTGCTGGGGAGCTCAAGCAGGTTTGTATTATCATTATGGGATCGATAAACATTTAATGGAAGCAAAATTATCTGGAATTTATGCCCATACAGTAAATGAACCCTTTAATAAACTTTTTAAGGGATTTGACGATATTTTTTATGCGCCGCATTCTAGATATACTGAAGTAAGAAAAGAGGATATAGAAGCGAAAGATAATTTGAGAATTTTGGCTGATTCAGAAGATGCCGGAGTTTTACTCGTTTCAAATGAAAATAACCGCCAATTTTTCATTATGGGTCATTGTGAATATGATCGTTTTACATTGGCTGAAGAGTATCAGCGTGATCTCTCCAGAGGACTGGATGTAGGGCTTCCGGAAAATTATTTTCCTGAAGATGATCCGTCTCGAACTCCGGTAATGAATTGGCATGGCGCTGCTTCTCTTCTTTTTGCGAATTGGCTGAATTATGTGGTATACCAAGATACACCTTATGATTTAACAAAACTGGAAAAAATCGTTACACAATAAAATCGAAGCGAAAACCGATCCGGTTCAGAAGTTTGGCTGGTATTTATTCAATTTTTAAGGATCTGGGATAATGACTCCAAGAATTCTGCCCCAGATCCTTTGATACGCACAATGGATTCAATTGAATTTATTAGTGATCCCATCTACATTTTTAATCACTACCGAGATAGTTCCGTCGATATTATTAATAAATTCTACTAAATCTTTATTTTCATAGACATCCATCGGGATCGTTAATTCGATTCCATTATTTAATTTAAATCTTTGCTTGCTGTATTTACGTTCATACTTTGGTGTGTTTAGAACTGGTACTTTTTTAGAACTGGAAGATTTACTCATGATTTCTAAATATTCTTCTTTGGCCAGATCATTTTTTTCAAAAATATTTTCAGCAATCATTTGAGCATCAATTTCACCAGTTTGTTCGATACTGTCCCAAACGGCTTTTTGCGTATTTGAGAGTGCCACGAATTTTTCTTCATTAAATTTCTCCGCTACTAAGTTTACTGTTTTTTTAATTTTTTTGATGCTTTCTTGAGCTGTCTGGGCAGGGATGACTTTAAATAATAACTCAGAAAGATAGAAAATTTTTTCTCCTTCAACAGAATATTTTTTTTCTAACAATTGAAAGGTTTTAGTCTGCAGATCTACTATAAAACATTCATCGATTTTTTGTGAAGGCATAGGTAAAATAGCCTGATTGATGATCAATTTGTTTATAAGCAGATTATTTTCGTAATCAACAAAATGACTATATTTCTGAGTATAATTTAGTTTTAAAACTCCAAAAAAGTTATTTTCAAGTTCGTCAGCATATTGGATAACTAGCAGATCTCCGGCAGGAACTTCTTCACTTGAAGCAATAATCGTATAAATTCTTTTTGCGACCTCGCTGGATTTTTCTAAAAAATTCAATTTTTCATCAAATATCACTGTTGAAAATTCGGTGTTTTCAAGAGAACCGGTTTTAACTTCCGCTTGTTCTATTTTTTTTACGAGTTTCTCAATGTAATTAAAGACCAGCGGATCGGTCGCATCAATTTCTTTTTGTGAACAGACAAGCGATCCAGAATTTTTATCAAGCACATGAAGAATAACATTTTTTAATCGAATCATTTTTTTCACCTTTTCTTTTTTGCTTAAAAAGCGCAATGAAGTAATTATCGCATTTATGCAAAAATTCAGCAATAAAAATTTTCGATATTTTGAAAAACTCATTTTTACTAATCTTGTTTAACCTGGTTTCAAGAATCCACCTAACTATTATTGCACAAATAAAGCGCACGGGAATCAAAAAAACGATTCTTGTGAGCTTATTAGTGTGAACTAGCTTGTTTCGGCGAAAAGGCAAATCTCGCCTGAATCAAAGGGCGATTCATACTCCATTTGCTGTTTTTGCTCAAGACCTGACACACCTCATTCAGCTCTTCTGTGTCCAGCTTCAGGAGGCAGGTCTTTTCGGCAAAAAAGGGAAATCTCGCCTGAATCAAAGGGCGATTCATACTCCATTTGCTGTTTTTGCTCAAGACCTGACACACCTCATTCAGCTCTTCTTGTTTAGTTGGCCAGCCATCCGCCATCGACCGGAACAATAGTCCCTGTGACATAATCGGAAGCCCGGCTGGCTAAAAAGACAACTGTTCCCATTAAATCTGCTGGAATGGCCCAGCGTCCGGCAGGAATTCGATTTTCAATTTCAATCTTTCTAGCTTCATCATCTTGGATCGGTTTTGTATTATTGGTAGTGACATATCCAGGAGCAATAGCGTTGACTTGGATGTTCTTTTTGCTCAGTTCATTAGAAAAAGCTTTAGTGATACCGGC
>JAATEZ010000215.1 GCA_015655485.1 Lactobacillales bacterium
GGGCTTTTTTGCATGAAGAAATGAGGGAGAACAATGAGAAAAATAAAAGAATTGCCTGCTGACCATTTAACGATGATTTCTGCTTATCTGAGATTAAAAGGAGAAAGAAAGGCTTTGTTGGAGAGTATCCCAAGAGATAAAAACAAAGGACGCTACTCGATCATAGGGATCGATCCGATCCATGAAATCACCTGTTACGGCAATGAGCTGGCGATCGACGGTGAAGCTCATTTCAGCGAAGATCCGCTAAAAGAAATCGATCAATTCGTGGTTCGAAAAGATCCTTCTGAAGCCGGGCTGCCGTTTGAGGCTGGAGCCATCGGCTATGTCGGTTATGATGTTTTTGCTTTATATGAAGATATCGGCACGATTCCTTATTGTGAGATGAATATTCCTGATATCCATTTTTATATTTACGAATCTTTTCTGCTTTTTGACCATACTCAAGAAAAAATGACTTTGGTTCAGGATAATGTCTATTCTAATCGATGCGAAGCAGAACTTGATTCCGCGATGGAGAGGATGGTCCAAAACTTATTGATTCCGTCGCCTGAAGAAACGAAAACGATAAAACTAGGAAAATTGAATTTCACCAGCAATTATTCCAAAGAACAGTTTATGGAGATGGTCAATAAAGCAAAAACTTATATTCAAGCGGGAGATATGTTTCAGATGGTACCCTCTCAAAGATTATCGGCAGCTTTTCCTTATGATCCATTTGATTATTATCGAAAATTACGTCTTTCCAATCCCTCCGCTTATCTCTATTATTTTGATTTCGGAGAAACGAAAATCATTGGTTCCTCTCCAGAAAGCTTAGTCAGTGTAAAAAAAGGAACGGTCGCAACGAATCCGATCGCCGGAACCAGAGCCAGAGGCAACACTCCTGAAGAAGATCAGCAGTTTGAAGAAGAGCTGATCCATGATGAAAAAGAATTGGCGGAGCATCGCATGCTGGTTGATTTGGGCCGAAATGATATTGGCAAGATAGCGAAAGTAGGAACGGTCACGGTCCCAATCTATATGACGATCGAAAAATATCGGTTTGTCATGCATATCGTTTCCGTTGTAGAAGGAAAATTAAAAAGTGGTTTCTCGGCGATGGATGCCTTAAAAGCTACACTGCCGGCAGGGACCGTCAGCGGTGCGCCGAAGATTCGAGCCATGAAAAGAATTTATGAGATGGAAACAGCGAAGCGCGGTGTTTATGCCGGAGCAGCCGGTTATTTGACCAAGAATGACCAGGCTGATTTTGCGATCGCGATCCGTACCATGGTGCTTCATAAAGGGACTGCCTATGTTCAGGCCGGAGCAGGGATCGTTTATGATTCAGAACCCGAAAAAGAGTATGCAGAAACATTGCAAAAAGCCAGAGCACTTTTGGAGGTGACCAAGCATGATTTTATTAGTCGATAATTATGATTCTTTTACGTATAATTTAGCGCAATTCGCTTCTGAGTACAGCGAGATCGTGGTCAAGCGCAATGATGCGGCTGATTTGGAAGCAACTGCCCAAAAAGCTCAGGCGATCATTTTTTCTCCGGGACCGGGATATCCGAAAAATGCCGGAAGAATGGAAGACTTGATCAGAAGGTACGTTGGGAAAAAACCAATGCTCGGTATTTGTTTAGGGCATCAAGCGATCGGTGAAGTTTTTGGAGCCAGAGTCGTTTTGGCAAAAAAAATCCGTCATGGAAAAGTTTCATTGATGCGGCAGACGAAACAAAATAAAATTTTCGCCGGTTTGCATAAAGAGATCCCGGTAATGCGTTATCATTCTCTAATACTGGAACAGGATACTTTGCCTGATTGTCTAGAAGTGCTCGGCATCTCGAAAGATGATGACGAGATCATGGCGGTCAAGCATAAAGATCATTTTATTTATGGGCTGCAATTTCATCCTGAATCCATTGGAACTCCAGCAGGAAAAGAAATAATCAAAAATTTCATTCAATTAGTTCAATTAGAAAGCGAGGAACAAAAATATGTCCATATTACTAAATAAAATCTATGATCAGCAAAATTTAACAAAGGCAGAAATGAAAGAAGTGGCGGATGAGCTGTTTCATGGCCGATTTTCAGATGCTCAAATAGGAGCTTTGCTTGTTGCCTTGAAAATAAAGGGGGAAACGGCAGAAGAGATGGCTGGCATTGCCGAGCTATTGCGGGAAATAGCTGTACAGATCCCGGCCGATCCAGCCGGAACGATGTGCAACTGCGGTACCGGCGGCGACTATTCCAACAGTTTTAATGTCAGTACGACTTCAGCCTTTGTTTTGGCCGCGGCAGGAATAAAAGTGGCTAAAACAGGAAATAGGAGTATTTCCAGCAAATCGGGCAGTTTTGATACGTGTGAAGCGCTGGGGATCGATTTTATGCTGTCGCCGAAAGCATTGGGAGAATTATTGGAAAGGGTTCATTTGTCTTTCATCTTCGCTCCACTTGTTCATCCAAATATGAAATATGTTATGCCTACCCGAAAATCTTTGGGAATCCCAACCATTATGAATTTGATTGGACCCTTAACAAATCCCGTAGCTTTGGAATATCAATTGATGGGGACTTATCGGCGCGATCTGTTGGTTGACACAGCAAGATCGATCCAACAGCTGGGACGATCCCGTGCGGTAGTCGTCAGCGGACCTGACAGCATGGATGAGGCTTCCTTAGCAGGTGAAAATCAGTATGCGCTACTTGAAAAAGGGGAGATCTCGCTGCATTCTTTTACGCCTGAAGATCTTGACCTGCCTAAATATGAACAGGCAGCGATCACAGGCGGCGGACCTGAAC
Source organism: Lactobacillales bacterium (assembly GCA_015655485.1). GTDB lineage: Bacteria > Bacillota > Bacilli > Lactobacillales > Vagococcaceae > JAATEZ01. Next base: position 2,791 of record JAATEZ010000215.1, read on the forward strand.
AAAATGCCGAGATTTTATTAGAAGTATTGAAAGGTCAAAAAAGTGCTTATTATGATACGGTCCTGTTAAACTCTGGCCTGGGTCTCTATACTTGTGAGAAGGCGGATACGATATCTTCCGGGATCGTTTTGGCTCGAGAGATCATTCAAAGCGGGGCCGCTTATGATAAATTACAAGAATTACTAAAAGCGCAAGTCGAGGTGGGCGCATGAGTACATTTTTAGAAAAGATTTTGGCGGAAAAAGAACGGGAAGTTGCGAAAATGTCCCGAGAAGAAATTTTACCAAAAAGAAAGGCCGCAACTTTATATGAAACGCTCAAAAATAATCCTGGAAATGTTCAATTGATTGCCGAAGTCAAGCGGGCTTCGCCTTCGAAGGGAATCATAAACCAAACAGTCGATATCGCAGCTCAAGCATTAAGCTATGAGGCGGCCGGCGCAGCGGCGATATCGGTTTTAACGGATGAAACTTATTTTAAAGGAACGATCCAAGATTTGCGTCAAGTAACACAGGCAGTGCATTTGCCGGTACTCTGCAAGGATTTTATCATCGATGACAAGCAGTTGATCCGAGCCAGAAATAACGGAGCGACGATTTGTTTATTGATCGTGGCGGCATTGACCGAAAAAAAATTGTCGAAATTATTTTCAAGAGCCAAGGAATTGGATCTGGAAGTATTAATGGAGGTTCATGATGAAAATGAGTTGAAGAAAGCAGAAAGTATCGGCGCAAAATTAATTGGAGTGAATAATCGGAATTTGCACACATTCGAAGTCAATATTGCAGTAAGCGAAAGGCTGGCGGTCCTGCAGCAGAGTCGAACGGCTTTTTATATCAGCGAATCAGGATTTAAAACCGTTGAGGATGTCAAACGAATCAGGCATGATTATCAGGCTGTTTTAGTGGGAGAAGCATTGATGCGAAAGAAAGATCCAACTACTGCGGCTAGGAATATGAAGGTGGAAAGAAATTGAGTAAAGAAAAAATTATTTTGACTGGTGATCGTCCAACCGGTAAATTGCATCTGGGTCATTATGTCGGTTCTTTAAAATCAAGAATTGAATTACAAAATGAAGCCAATACTGAGTGTTATATCATGATCGCTGATCAGCAAGCGTTGACTGACAACGCAGATGATCCAGAAAAAATTCGCAATAGTGTTGAACAGGTCATATTAGATTATCTGGCAGTCGGGATCGATCCGGCCAAGGCGACGATTTTTATTCAATCCCAAGTGCCGCAATTGGCCGAATTAACCCTGTATTATTTAAATTTAATCACAGTCGCCAGATTGAATCGCAATCCAACCGTAAAGAATGAAATCAAAGAGAAAAATTTCGAAAGCAGTATTCCGGCGGGTTTTTTGATTTATCCCGTCAGTCAGGCAGCGGACATCACCGCTTTTAAAGCCACCCATGTCCCAGTCGGTGAAGATCAGTCGCCGATGATTGAACAAACGAGAGAAATCGTGCACAGTTTTAATCAAATTTATCATACAGAAGTATTGGTCAGCCCTGAAATCATATTGCCGCAGGCCGGGCAGGGTCGTCTGATTGGAATTGATGGAAAAGGAAAAATGAGTAAATCGCTCAATAATGGTATTTATCTTTCTGATACGGAAGAAGAAGTCAAGCGCAAAGTGATGGAGATGTATACAGATCCAAATCATATTCATGTGAAGGATCCAGGTGCAGTTGCCGGCAATGTTGTTTTTACCTATCTCGATATTTTTGCCAAAGATCAGGAGAGAGTCATTGCCCTGAAAGAAGCCTATGAACATGGCGGCTTAGGCGATGTCAAAATAAAAAATTACTTGAATGACGTTTTGCAAGAGTTTTTAGGTCCGATCAGAAAGAGGCGGGCCGAATTCCAGCGTGATCCTGGTTATACCCTGTCGATATTAAAGCAAGGGAGCGATAAGGCAAGAGAACGTGCCGCAAGGACTTTAGATGAAGTCAAGCAAGCGATGAGGATCCAGTATTTTAGCTAAAACAGGAGGATTTTTATGAAAGTAAAAATATGCGGGTTAAAAAA
>JAATEZ010000431.1 GCA_015655485.1 Lactobacillales bacterium
GCCACTCCAAAAACTGACCCCATTCATTTCCCATAAAACTCAATTTTTTGCCCGGATGGGTGATAAAAAAAACACCTAGATTCCGTAAGTGAGCAAATTGACTGTCCCGATCACCAAACATTTTATGCATCAAGGACTTTTTGCCATGAACGACCTCGTCATGAGAAAGAGGCAAGATATATTTTTCCGAAAACATATAGACAAACGAAAAAGTTAAAAGGTCAAAATGGTCTTTACGGAAAAGCGGATCCATTTGATAAAATTTCAAAGTGTCATTCATCCACCCCATATTCCACTTGTAATCAAAACCTAATCCGCCATTTTCTGTTGTTTCTGTGACTTTAGGCCAAGTTGAACTTTCTTCAGCAATCATCAAAGCTTCGGGGAAAAACTGCTTAACGACGGCATTCAATTTTTTAATAAAATAAGCTCCTTCATAATTTTCATTGCCGCCATTCTCATTAGGAGTCCATGGACCACTGTCATAATCCCGATAGAGCATGTTTGAGACCGCATCGACACGCAATCCATCCAGATGGAAATAGCGAAGCCAATACATCGCATTAGAAATCAGAAAACTCTGTACTTGCGGGCTGCCCAAGTCAAAATTCAAGGCTCCCCATCCATGATTGATCGCCCGATCTTGATCTTTATATTCGAATATATTCGTTCCATCAAATTGTCGTAAACCAACATCATTCGCACAAAAATGTCCCGGGACCCAATCCATTAAAACGCCGATATCAGCCAAATGGCAGGTTTCTACGAATTCCATCAATTCCTCAGGTGATCCATACCGAGTGCTTAGCGCATAATATCCGGTGATCTGATACCCCCAAGAGTCGTCTAGAGGATGTTCCATCAAAGGCATAAATTCAATATGTGTATAGCCCATCTGTTTAACATAGGGAATGAGGCTTTTTGTTAGTTCATGAAAATGCAGAAAACCGCCTTTTTCATTTCTCTTCCAAGATCCTGCATGCAGTTCGTAGATCAAAATGGGCTGTTCATCTGATACTGCTTCTTGCTGCTTTATTCTCCATGCTTGATCGCGCCAGTTCTTTTCAGATATTGTTTGAACAACAGAAGCATCATTCGGCCGTAACTCAAATTGCACACCAAATGGGTCGCCCTTTAAAATCTCTTTTCCATCAGCCTGAACAACTCTGTATTTATATTTATTTCCCTCTTGAGCGCTGTTGCTGACTGCTTTCCAAATACCACTGGTTACTTCTAATTGCATTTTTTGACCCTGCTGCCAGTCGCAGAAGTCTCCCACTAAAAAAACCTGCTGCGCGTTGGGAGCCCATACTCGAAAAATATATTCTGAAGAGAGTTCTTTTTTATGACAACCTAAATAATGATAGCATTCAAAATTTTCACCTGTTACAAACTTTTGTGCTTCTTTTAACTCATCCTGTTCTTTCACGGCATTCAGCTCCCTTGGTCGCTTTTAGATAAAAATTGGATGTTTTTCAAAAAAAGGAATCCTGTATAAATGATCCAGCGATTTTATCCTTTCTATCTTATTATTATAACATAAATAAAAATTAAATGAGTCATCTAATTTTAGTTCTTTTGAATCAGTTCAATTAAAAAATAATATTTGAAAAATTGCTGAAAAATATCTGCCAAAAATTTCTCCTATGGAAAAAATCACTGTTTTAAAGCGTTATATTCTCTTCCATCATCCTATCACAAGAAAAAAATTGTTTGATTTTCATTAGTCGATCTTGAACTTTCAGAAAATACAAATGAAATAAAAAATTTTTTTAGAAAACGATTCCCACAATCCATTAAATAACAAAATATAAATATATTTGAACCTTTTTCGGCTAAAAATTGTAAATAAAAAAAGAACCGGCTGATTTCAAGTTATTCTTGAAATCAGCCGTTCTTCTATATAAAACAAACTAAGAACCTAGTCTAAGTGCTAGTTTTGATCAATACTCTTTAATGCTTGATCCAAATCATTGATCAAATCAGCAGCATCTTCTAAACCAATGGACAAACGGATCACTTCTGGTCCAAACCCGGCAGCCGTCTGTTCTTCCGGTGTTAACTGTTGATGAGTCGTACTAGCCGGGTGAATGACTAATGATTTAGCATCAGCAACATTAGCCAGCTGAGAGAAAATTTTCAGGCTATCGATCACTTTTTTGGTTTGTTCTAAAGAAGCCTTCTTTACTGAAAAAGTAAAAATTGAACCGGCGCCTTTAGGGAAATATTTTTTCGCTAAATCATGATAGGCATTATCTTTAAGACCGGGATAATGGACCTTGTCTACCAACGGATGTTCATTAAGGAAGTTGACCACTTTCTCTGTATTGGAAACATGTCTTTCAACACGCAGAGACAAGGTCTCAAGTCCCTGAATGAACAGCCATGAGTTAAATGCTGATAAAGTTGCTCCAGTATCTCGTAAGAGTTGAGCCCGTATTTTTGTAGCAAAAGCCGCTCCTCCCAGATCCGCAAACTTGATTCCATGATAAGATTCATCCGGCTCAGTAAATCCAGGGAATTTACCTGATGTCCAATCGAAATTACCGCCTTCAACGATCACGCCGCCTATAGAAGTACCGTGCCCTCCAATAAACTTCGTAGCTGAATGGACAACAATATCAGCCCCATGTTCTAAAGGACGGAAAAGATAAGGAGTCGCAAAAGTACTGTCTACAATGACCGGGATTTGATACTTTTTAGCAATTTCTCCGACAGCATCATAATCAATGACATTATTACTAGGATTGCCCAAAGATTCATAATAAATAGCTTTCGTTTTTTCATTGATCGCTGCTTCAAAATTTTCTACTTTATCCGGATCAACAAAGCGTGTTGTTACACCATATTTAGGCAGCGTATGGGCAAACAAGCTGTAAGTCCCGCCGTATAAAGTACTGGCAGAAACGATTTCATCCCCGGCACCGGCGACATTTAAAATCGCATAAGTCACCGCTGCAGCCCCGGATGCCGTTGCAAGTCCAGCGGTCCCGCCCTCCAATGCCGCTATTCTCTGTTCAAAAACATCTGTCGTCGGGTTCGTCAAACGACTGTAAATATTACCCGCATCTGTTAAAGCAAATCGGCCTTCCGCTTGCTTGGTGTCCTCAAAAACATAAGAAGTTGTTTGGTAAATCGGAACTGCTCTAGCTCCTGTTGTCGGATCTGGTTTTTGCCCTGCATGCACCTGTAAAGTATCAAATCCTAATTTTTTGTCTTCGCTCATACTACTCATCCTCTCCTAAATAAAGTTTCCTGTTAATGATTACTTTAGCACCCGGTCTATGCCGTGTAAAATACATTTTCTCTATCAAACATGATCGTTTTTTCCGATACGACGGCCTTTCTAACAAATAGCGACTTGGCAGTGCCGATTTCTATAGATAATACACCTCTGATGCAATGACTGCTTTCATAATAAATTTAAAAATTTATCAAAAAACTGCTCCTGAAATTTTAAATCTATTTATAGGCGCATCCATTTTTGTTTTAGCTTTCTGTCAACAGAGCTGGTGATGCAGTTGTGTCAGTAACACTTTCTCACCTCTGACTAACTTGAGCAAAAACTGCAGGAGTTCATTCATGAATGAAAATTTTTGTCAGCTTTTCTGCTGATCCCAGAATATTATCTAGTAAATTTGTCAAAAACTGATTATAATGAAAGCGCTAAGCTGACTGTATTAAACTATTATTGACCATTTGATTTGTTGCATAGATCAACTAACAGAAAAAAAGCGGAAGCTTAAAAAAA
>JAATEZ010000456.1 GCA_015655485.1 Lactobacillales bacterium
CCAGAGCGGTCAGAATCATATTCTAAAAAAAATCCGTCATAATTGGTTCGAAACAAATCTTTAGCAATGGGTTCATACCCGCCTGAAAAGAGCCAAGAAGAAGCGTGATTCCCTCGGCAAATATGGGTAGTGATGACCATATCTGTTGGTTTATCCTCTAAAGAAGCGTTAATAATGTCCGCGCAAACGGCGGTCATCGCATCGATATCAATATTTTTTTCGGTCAGTTCTTTGCGTTTGTCAGCATCGGCCAAAAAGGCCCAGTTTGTGTCGTCGAATTGCAGGTAACGGCATCCGATCTTGTAAAATGCTGCTACAGCTTCTCGGTAAGTTTTTGCCAGATCGTGATAAAAATCGGTTATTTCCGGATAGATCTCATGGATTTTTGAGGTACCGTCATCGGCAAAAATTTCTTGACGCAAAATCATATTAGGGCTGGGAATAGTCGCTTTAGCCAGATGTTCCGTATCAGAACCGACAGCAGCTTTTAGAAATTTGAAGTCTTCTAAAAATGGATGATTTTGATTAAAAGAGATTTTTCCGATGACACGAATATTATAAGAAGGAGCATTTGTTCCATGGAATTTCTGGTTGTAGCCTGTTTCAGGAACATAGCCTTCGATCCCGTTCAGATGTTCTAAAAAGTCGATATGCCAAAATCCTCTGCGAAATTCACCATCTGTGATCCCGTGGATCCCTACTTCTTTTTGTTTTTCAACGAGTCGAATAATTTCGTTATTTTCGATTTTTCGTAAATCATCTTTTGATAGAGTACCTTCAACAACTTTTTTTCTTGCTTCTTTGATTGTGTCGGGGCGTAAAAAACTGCCTACATGATCCACTCTAAAAGGTGCTCTTAATGCTATTGCTGTCATAAAACTCCTCTTTTCCTACTATTTTAAAATGATTCTACTATTAAATGAGATCAAAGTAAATGGTCAACCAATCATGTATCTTGAAGTTTACTATGAATACGGATTTTCTTTTCAAAATCGGCCGGTGTGTATCATAGAGCTCAGAACCTCTTTTGACAGGGACATGTAAAATTTATGCCTCAACAGTTTCCTTTGATTCGCCCTCAGTTTCCAATTTAAAGGCCTGCCTATCTTCGACTTTGAAGAATGGATAGTTAAGTAAAGAAACTGATAACAATTTTGAAGACTTGCAGCACTTTTTCCTGCTGATGAAATTATGTTATATTGCTTCGATCTTGGTGAAATAAATAGAACTATTGAATGCCAGAATTCAAAAGAACGATTTTTCAAATTTTTTTTTGAACTTATATGAATGGGAAAATATTACTTATTATTTGTAAGCAAAATTGTTTTTAAATAAAGTGAATGCGAGTATAATAGACTTATCAGAATTGCTTACTAAAAATAAGGAGACTTTTATATGATAAATAATAATTTTGTACCAGCATTTGACCCGACTAAAGGAATCGAGTTTGGGCTGTATTCATTAGGAGATCATGATGCGGATCCGTTGACAGGCAAACGGATCTCGGCTAAGCAGCGCTTGACAGAGATCGTGGAAGCCGCTAAGTTGGCAGAACAAGCAGGGATCGATGTTTATGATGTGGGAGAGAGCCACCAAGAATATTTTGTTTCCCAGGCCCAGGGAGTGATTCTTTCCGCTATTGCACAGGCAACTAAAACAATCAAAATCGCCAGCGCGGCCACGTTAGTCAGCGTAGCCGACCCGGTGAGAATATTTGAAGAGTTTGCGACGATTGATCTATTATCGAACAGTCGGATCGAAGTGGTGGCGGGAAGAGCCTCCCGCATAGGTGCATTTGAATTATTAGGCTATGATGTGGATGATTATGAAGAATTATTTGAAGAAAAATTCGAACTATTACAGCTGATCAATCGGGAAGAATATGTTACATGGAGTGGAAAGTATCGCGCGCCATTAACGAATGCTCACGTAATTCCGCGTCCGGAGCACAATCATTTGCCATTGTGGCGAGCTGTGGGAGGCCCGCCGGCAAGTGCGGCTAAAGCAGGGCTTGCCGGGATCCCGATGGTTTTAGCTCATTTGAGCGGACCAGCATCCTACTACAAAAGAACCATCGATGTTTATCGGGAATATGCAAAATCCGGCGGGTTTGATGCTCAGAACCTGCCTGTTACGACAGGTGGATTTTTCTATGTGGCAGAAACCTCACAACAAGCGATGAAAGAGTTCTATCCTTATGTTGATTCTGGTTTGACATACAGCAATGGACAAGGGTTTCCCAAACAGGCTTTTGCGCAGGCGGCCGATCCGCACAGCATTCTTAATGTTGGTTCACCAGAACAGGTGATTGAGAAACTGATTTACCAACATGAAATGTTTGGTCAACAACGCTATATCGCCCAAATCGATTTAGGGGGCCTTCCTTTTGATAAAATGATGAAAAATATTGAGATCATCGGTGAGAAAATTCTTCCGGCAGTTAAAAAATACACGGCAACTCCCGCAAAGCAAAAAGCCTGATAAAGATTTTTAGTTTTTATCAGATTTTGTTTCATGGCTTAATCTATTCTTAATGATTCCTCTCACGTATTTAGCTGTTTGTTCACAGCTTTTTCATAATTTGCCGCTAATATGTAAGCATACCAACAAGGTTAGCTCTTTGTGATGAGTGATCGCAGGAGTCAACGACCCCAATTAAAACACTTTTTCATTTTTTAACTCCTTTTAAGACACCGGTTGCCCTGCCGGTGTTTTTTTGCTGGTCATAAAAAAATGGAAGAGAACTTTTCAGGAACTCTTTTTCTGCTCTGCTGCTGTTTTATTTGTTGGAGTATTGGTATAATAGGTTTTATCAAAGATCAAGCAGGAGCTATAAAGTGATTTTAAAAACGGAGAGATAAGAAAATGAATATTGAAAAAATAAAATATTTCATTGATTTAGTTGAGTGTAAAAGTTTTACGGAAACTGCTAAAAAAAATTTTGTTTCGCAGACGACCATCAGCCAGCAGATGGTTTCTTTGGAAAACGAATTTAATATTCAATTGATTGACCGCAAAACTACACCGATTGGACCAACTGAGGCTGGTTATTTATTTTATGAGGAAGCAAAGATCATTTGGAAACAATATCAAACTATGCTGATGAAAATGAGTAATTTTAGTAAAAATCATGAGAAAACTCTGCGGATTGAATATTCAGCTATTACGGATATCAAGAGTTTGATAGATATTATTCCGCTATATAAAAGGAAATTCACTAATATTGAAGTGATTTTGGACAAGGTCCCCTTAAAAAATGTGGCAGATTTTTTGATTCGTGGTGTTTATGATGTGGCTATTGCCTTTGACTCAGAATTTTATCAAAATGAAAAAATAACCACTATTCCGGTCTATCAAGGGAAATACTGCGCAGCGGTGGGCAAGGATCACCCACTTTACGACGCATGTGAAGTCTCTGTGAAGACTTTGTACCATTATCCACTAGTGATGTTAAGCCCGGAAGCCATCGGAAAATCCTATGAATTAATGATACAAAACGCTTGGAAAGATGGTTATCAACCTAATATTGAGCGAACGGTAACGGATATTGAAACAGAGCTTCTTATGATCCGACTCGAAAATCTGATTGGTTTTTTCCCCGATAATTACTCAACTTCGGATTTGACAGAGGACATTCGACTGATCCCGTTACAAGAAACACATCACCATTTCAAAATTGTGATCGCTTTTCTAAAAGAAAATAAGGATGAAACAGTTTCTTCTTTCGTAAAAACTGTTAAAGAAAAATTCCATTCGATTCGCTAATAGGGCATTGTATTTATGTATTGGAAAATGTTCAAAATTTCACATATACTTATTTTGTGAAAGAACCAATTATAAATGAGGGGTGAAGATCGATGGGCAAACTGATTTTGACTGGAGTCGATGGAAATTTAGGTGAACAAGCAGCAAACAATCTTTTAGAATTAGTAGCAAGGGAACGATTGATTTTTTGCGGATATGACCTTGCTGCTCTGAAAAGATTTGCTGATAAAGGAGTAGAGACCAGAGTAACAAATTTTAACACAATCGATGGTTTGACGGAGGCCTTTTCTGGCGGAGAAAAATTAGCCTTGATCTCGATGCCGTTTGTCGGAGAAAAACGACAAAATGCGCATAAAAATGTGGTGGATGCAGCTAAAAAAGCAGGGGTAAAGCAGGTTATTTATACTTCCTTGGTAAATGCGGCGGATCCTGAGAATCCCAGCATTGAAAAAATCGATCATGCCTACACGGAAGCGTATATCGAAAAATCAGGATTAGACTATATTTTTCTCAGAAATTCTCAATACGCTGAAGCGATGGTCACGAATTATTTTACTTATGCTAAAGGGGACGGTATCTTAACTAATAGTCAGGGCAAAGGAAAAATGGCTTATATTTCTCGCAAAGATTGTGCCAAAGCAGTTGCCTTTGCGCTTGCCGCAACAGAATATCATCATAAAATACTTAATATCAATGGGGCTCAATTATTGACAATGGCGGAATTCGTTGGGATAGGGAATGAAGTCACTGGAAATCGCGTCAGCTATAAGCCAATCACTGATGAAGAAAACTACTTAGTTTTTGATGCGATGGGCGTTCCCAGAACGACGGACGGAAAGTTCAAAAATGATTCAGAAGCGCCTTTTTCATCTGAAGGAATGGTCACTTTTGCTCAAGCGATACGTATTGGGAAAATGAATACTTTTACGGATGACTTCAAAAAACTGACTGGAACAGACCCGATCACTGTCCGCTACATGTTTGAAAATGCGGCTGATTTTCAAGTGGGGGAAAGACATTCAAAAGATGACTAAAGAAAGCTCTCTTATAAAAAAATAAAGTCATAAAGGCTCCCAGGCAGTGGATCATGCCTGGGGTTTTTACGGTTTTTTCTGGAGTTTACTTAGTTCTTGGAAGGTTTTCTTCAGCGAGGGTAACATAGTTCGAATTTTTTTCAAAAAAGAGAGGAATTTCGGCAAAATGAAAGAGAAGAAAATATTAATTGCCAGTCTTTTGAATATTTTAAAAATATCTATTTTAAACTGAAAAAGACCGGATTTATGAAAAATCAATACCTGCTTCAACTTTTCTTTATTGAATGATTTCACAGCATAAACTGTTTTGCTGTTTGAATTTTTCCTGTTTTTCATTAGAGAAAAAATAGTCATCTTTTCTAAAAAAAATAAAAACATACCATTTTTTCGATTTTTGATAAAATACACTTGTAAAAAATTCTGTCAATCATTCAGGGAATAATATTCATATTTCTTTTTGACTTTTTTTTCGAGAAATGCCATAATCGTTGACAAGAACTTTTTTGCAAAAGTTAGAGGAGGAATAATCAATGAGTTATTTTGATACAAATCATTCATTTTATAAAGAATTAGTAAACATTCGTCACCATATTCATCGGCATCCTGAATTATCCAATGAGGAATTTGAAACAACAAAATTTTTGAAAAGTAAATTAACGGATTGGGGCGTGCGTATTGCTCCTACAAGCTTGCCCACAGGTGTCATTGCTGAAATCGGAGATGCAGCTAAAGGACCGGTCATTGCGTTACGTGCAGATATTGATGCTTTGCCTATTTTAGAGAAGACAAATTTATCTTATGCTTCTGTAAATGAAGGGAAAATGCATGCGTGCGGACATGATTTTCATCAAACTTCACTACTTGGAGCTGCTTATTTATTGAAACAACAGGAGGAAGAATTGAAAGGCTTAGTTCGTTTGATTTTTCAACCGGCTGAAGAAAATCATCAGGGTGGAAAAGCAGTCATTGCGGCAGGACATCTTCAAAATGTTGAAAAAATTATCGGGTTTCATAATCATCCCGGTTATCCTACAGGAACGATTGCGTTGGTTGAAGGTGGTATTATGGCGGCGGTCGATCAGTTTATGGTAAAAGTAAAAGGAATTGGGAGTCATGCGGCAGATCCTCATCTGGGCGTAGATACGATTGTGACGATGACAGCAATGATTCAGCAAGTGCAGTCGATTGTGTCTCGAAATACTAATCCAAGAGATCCTTTGGTGGTGAGTGTCACTCATGTAGAAGCCGGAAATACGTGGAATGTTTTGCCGGATGAAGGTTTTTTTGAAGGAACCATTCGGTCATTTTCTAAAGAAGCACGTGCCCATGCAGTGAAACGGTTTTATGAAATTGTTGAAAATGTTGCAAAAGCTTACGGTTCGAAGGTTGAAATCGAATGGTTAGAAGGACCAAACGTCACGTACAATCATCCAGAACTTACGAGTAAAGTTTTTCAACATTCCCAAACTTTTACAAATGTTGTAGAAGCAACACCGTCCAATGCTGGAGAAGATTTTGCGGCTTTTCAAGAAAAAATACCTGGAGTTTTTGCCTTTATTGGCTCTAACGGGGATGAAAATGCACCCGGTTGGCACCATAGTGATTTTTTAGTAAAAGATGAGGGACTCCCTACAGCGGTGAATTACTATGTAGAAAATGCAAAGTATTTGCTTACTGAAAATTAAAATAAGTTTGTCAGAATGACCTGAAAAAAGCAGCCTCGATAATTATTATTGAGACTGCTTTTTTGTTCTAGGGCAAAGAAAGATAGTTTAAAACTATCATATACAATCGATTTTAAGTATTATCCAATTCTTTTATATTTTGCTATATTAGTGGTTAAGCAGTATTTTCCACGCTGAAAAAATTATGGAGGCTATATATTATGAATTTCGCGGCTAAGATGGAGAAACTTCCATCCAAATATGTTGTGAAACAAAACAAAATGATAGAAAATTTGGAAAAAAAGGGTCATTCTGTTATACGGCTTGGAAGGGGAAACCCAGACCAACCTACTTTTCCAGAAATTATTCAAGAGGCACGAGAAAAGATTTTAGATTCTTCCAATTATGGATATCCGCCTTATGGCGGGAAAAAATCTTTAAAAAAAGCTATTCAATCTTTTTATCTAACCAGTTATGGGATTGATTTACTTGAAAATCAAGTTGCAATAACGAATGGTTCAGCATTGGGGCTTTCTTCTTTAGCCCAAATTCTGTTAGACCCAGAGGATTTGGTATTGTTGCCGGAACCTTCATTTTTTGGTTACGAAGCTGCTATTACTTTGGCGAATGGAAAAATTTATCGGATTCCCTTATCAGCTGAGCAAGATTATTTGATTGATTATTCCCAAATACCTGAAAGTGTTTTGCAGAAAGCAAAGCTTCTTTTTTTAAATTATCCAAACAATCCAACGGGAGCCGTTGCAACAAAAATATTCTTTGAAAACACGGTTGCTGTAGCTAAAAAATACCATATTATCGTTGTTCACGACTTTGCTTATTCGTCTATTTACTATACTGAAAGTCCACCTATCAGTTTTCTGTCAATCGAAGGAGCATTTGATGTTGGGGTAGAAACTTTTACACTTTCTAAAGCTTTCAATATGGCTGGGTGGCGTAGTGGTTTTGTTGTAGGGAACGAAGAAATCATAGCGAAGTTAAATATTTATTTGCAAAATGCTGCGAGTGGTGTTTTCGGAGTTGTGCAGGATGCGACAGTATTTGCATTAGAAACGCAATTTTCAGAAACAAAAAAATTAAATGAGCTCTACGAAAAACGATTAGAAGTTGTTCTTACCGCACTTACTGAATTGAATTGGGAATATTACACACCTAAAGGGACATTTTTTGTTTGGACAAAATATCCTGATAGGCGTTCATCGCAAGCCATGTCAGAATATATTTTGGAACAGGCTCATGTCGCCGTTCTTCCAGGAAGTGCGTTTGGTAAGAGCGGTGAAGGATGGCTGCGTATCAGTTTAGTGAATGATGAACAGGAATTGAAAGAAGCATTCCAGAGAATTAAAAACATACAATAAATGAAGCGGGGAAAAAAATGAAAAAATTTTTTAAAAAGTTAAGTGGTATCACGATTCTTGCAACTGCGGTTTTTGTTTTAGCAGCATGTGGAAATAGTACGAAGAAAACTGCCAGCACAAGTGCAACAGAAAAAGAACAAACAGTCATCCGGGTGGGGGCTACAGGGCAAAGTTTCCCCAACTCTTATAAAGAAGGCGATGAACTGGTTGGTTTTGATGTAGAAGTTTTTGAAGCTGTAGCTAAAAAATTGGGTTATAAAGTAGAATGGACAACGGGAAGTTTTGATGGTTTAGTGGCTCAGTTGAACACAGGAAAGCTGGATACAATCGCAAACAACTTTGCGATCACGGATGAACGTAAAAAGACTTTACAATTTTCAGATGTTTATGCTTATGCACATACTGGAATTGCGGTGAAAGAAGATAGCACTGCAAAGGAATTGAAGGATTTAGAAGGGCAAACGATTGCCGGTGTTTCTGGAAGTAATAAGGTAACGATCCTTGAAGAATACATCAAAGAAAACAATTTAGATATCACTGTAAGAACTTATGATACGCGTGAAGGTGCTCAGTTGGATACCGAAAAAGGTCAAGTGGCTGGATACGTTCAAGATTCTGCGATTTTATCTGCTACGATTAAAAAAGATGATTTACCATTACGTGTTTTGCCGGATTCCTTATCGAATGATCAAGTGGCCTTCCCATTCTTGAAGAATGATGCTGGTGATAAATTAAAAAAAGCTTTTGATAAAGAGCTAGTGAAGTTGCAAAAAGATGGGACATTAACCAAATTGTCAAAAAAATATTATGGCAGCGATGTGACAAAAGAATAGGAAAGTAGAAAGTGCGGAACAAGGAAAGGCGGCTACTTGTCAGCTGCCTTTC
>JAATEZ010000285.1 GCA_015655485.1 Lactobacillales bacterium
AATAAGAAAAAAGAAAGAAATTATTAATTTTCGTCAAACGGTACAGATGATATTTCAGGATCCTTATGCTTCTTTAAATCCTAAAATGACGGTCATGGATATTATTGGAGAAAGCCTGGATATTTTCAATTTGGTTTCGTCTAAGGAAGAAAAAAGAAGCAGAGTCGCTGAATTATTAGAATTGGTTGGGTTAGATTTTTCTTATGCTGATCGGTATCCTCATGAATTTTCTGGAGGGCAAAGACAAAGAATCGGTATTGCCCGTGCTTTATCCGTTGATCCTAAATTTATTGTTTGTGACGAACCAATTTCTGCTCTTGATGTCTCGATACAAGCACAAATAGTCAATTTGTTAAAAGAATTACAGAAAAAGAAAAAATTGACTTATCTATTTATTGCGCATGATTTATCTATGGTCAAGTATATTAGTCATCGAATTGGTGTCATGTATCGGGGAAAGTTAGTGGAATTGGCCGACGCAGATCAATTATATGATCATCCGCTACATCCATATACTAAAAGTTTGCTTTCTACTATCCCCCAGGCTGATCCATTGATCGAGAAAAGTAAAGAAAGAATTATTTATACTTTAAATTTTGAAAATGAAAAAAATAAAAAATTAAGAGAAATCGAACCGGATCATTTTGTCTATTGTGATGATAAATTTAATTTCTAAAAAACGAAGAAAAGGCCGATTCCATTTTTCCATGATCCGTTTGGCAAGCGTAAGTGCTTTTTAGATAACGAAGCAAAGAATTAAATGAACACGTATTTTGTTCTGGTAGATACTCGGGGGGCGTTTTTTTGGAAACGTTGCTGAAAATCATACCAAAAAAATCTGCCAAAAATAGAGATAAAGTCTTTTAACTGAAATAAATTTTAGAAAAATGAGGAATGCTCTTTGAATAATAGTACATCATTATTGATCCATCTTATAAACAACTCGGATTTAGCGAAAAATCCGGATTTGTATAAACAATGCATTCGTGCTTTGACAGATTATTTTGCTTCATTACTAGCAGCAAAAGAAGAGCCATCTGTAAAAGAGCTGGCGGATTATTTACAGAAAACGGAAGGCAAGAGTCTGCTCTTTGGCCAGCAGCTTTTTTCAACTGAAGAGAATGCGGCTTTATTCAATGGTTTTTGTTCTCACTATTTAGATTTGGATGATACTCAGGCGAATTTAAGAGGCCACTTAAGTACAGTTTTATTTTCTGCACTTTTTGCTGTAGCAAGGCCGGAAGATAAAATAATTGATTTATTCAATGGGTACATTATCGGAACAGAAGTAGAAAGTCTTATCGGGAAAATAATCAATTCTGAACAGAAAGAAAACGGCTGGCACTTAACGGGAATATTGGGTTCGATCGGCGCCGCCGCAGCTATTGCCACCTATAAAAAACTGAACGAAAATGATTACGCCAGGATTTTATCCCTCGCTGCCACTCAATCTTCTGGAATGGAGTTTCAATTTGGAACAGACGCAAAGCCGTTAAACTCCGGGTTTGCTGCCAGAAATGCTGTCTGGGCGTTTCATTTAACAGCAGATACCAGTATCACAGCCAATACCGATGTTTTTAATGATGGCAACGGCTGGCTTACTACTATTTCTAAAAAAAATTTTGATCGTGAACTGCTTATAAACAATTGGCTGAACCCGGGGCAATTAATCGAACCGGGATTGTGGATGAAGAGATTTCCTTTCTGCTCAGCCGCCATGTGCGGTCATGATGCAGCTGAAAAATTATTCAGCAGAGGATATACTTTTGAGGATATCGATCATATTACTATTCATTTTTCACGAGGAGCGGACAAGCCGCTAAAATTTCGAGATCCCGATATTGGTCAGGAAGGGAAATTTTCCATTGAGTACATTTTATGGCAGGTTTTTAGTTTTGGCGAGGTCAAACAAAATTTATTTGCCAATAAAAAAGTTCCTGAAAGTTTTAAAAAATCGGCGCATAAGTTTACCCGGGTTTATGATTTACCTCAGGCGGATCAAGCCGTTCGTCAAACAAAAGTGACCATTGTGACGCAAAATGGCCGAAAAGAAGCAGAGTATGTCACGGATCCAAGCGGTTCTCCAAAAAATCCTTTGTCATTGCCGGATATACAATCAAAGTTAGCCGCTAGTACCGATCTTGCTTTTGCAGAAGATTTTGCAAAACTATCCAGTAATTGGCCGCAGGGAATTGTTGGGGATCTTATCCAATGGGTCAACAGGGAATAAAGAAAATTATTCAAGAAGAATGATCATTAAGATAGTTTGCCATCAGTATCAGATTTAGAGAACAATTAATCCAAGGAGGAATTTTATTATGAGTCAAACAAAAGAAACAGAATTGCAAAAGGAACTTAAAAATATTGATGTAACAGAACAATTGTCAGCTTGTCCGATCGATTTTTCAAAAAGCCGAGTGGCTAATCCAAGAGCGGATCAAAAGCAAAAAGAATATGTCAATGAGATCGCTAAGTCCAATTTTAATGATCGTGAGAAATATTCTGATTCTCAAGAACCGTTTTTTAATGAACTGTTTACCGATGGAACTTTACCTGTTGAAGCTGATCGTTATCGGTTGATCTGGTCAAAACATTGTCCCTGGGCGACAAGAATTGCCATTGCGATCGATTTGCTTGGACTTGAGGGGGTCATTTCTAAGGGAGCGGTTGATCCTTTGAGACCGGCTGGTGTAGTAGGCGACTGGTTTTTCACTCTTGATCAAGAAAATGAAGATCCGGTGCTGCATATCAAATCACTGGCTCAAGCCTATCTGAAAGCAGCACCCGATTATGATTTGCGCACCACTGTACCGGCATTGGTTGACATAAAAACAGGGAAAGTCGTCAATAATAATTATAATACATTGACTAATGAATTAACGATTGCCTGGAAAAAATTCCAGAGTAAAGACGCTTTCGACCTTTACCCTGAAGATTTGCGTTCAGATATAGATGCCTTAAATCAAATTCTATATGCCGATATCAATGCAGCTGTGAATGAAGCCGGCCTGGCCCATTCACAGGAAGATT
>JAATEZ010000143.1 GCA_015655485.1 Lactobacillales bacterium
AGAAGAATAGTTAAGAAAAAATAATGATTTGAGCTTCAAAAAAGCCATTCATATTCTATAACCAACTTTTATTGCTTCTAGCATAAAATAAAATATCGCTCCACTGAAATTGTTTTTTCAATTTGCTCTTGTCATTTGACTTTCAGAGCCATATCCTGACTTGACTCCAATAGAATAGCAGGAGTTTTTTAATTTTGACAGCAGTGTATCAAATCGACACCTCACTTTTATGAAAGAAACCCTGGTTGTCTGTATTTAGGTTTAGGATATTTATAAAACCCTTCTCCCGACTCCTGCCCTAGCTTTCCTTTATCTAAATACTCTTCTTTTAGCATTATTGACAACTTTTTATATAATTCATTATTACTTGTATCTGCATAATTTTTAATAATATTGTATGCCGTTTGAATCCCAACAATATCCAGTATACCAAAAGGCCCCTGCGGAGCACCTGTCGCCAACATCCATGTTTTATCAATAGTCTCCGAATCAGAAACACCCTTCATTACCAATACTTGAGCCGATTGTAGAAACGGAACCAAAATCGAATTTAATATATAACCTGGCTGTTCTTTATTTAATCTAATTGGTATCATCCCAATTTCTTTTGCAAATTGATACATTTCTTCTATTATTTCTAACGAAGTGCCATCATGACCCATGATTTCAACCGTATTATGCTTCCAAATTTCATTAGCAAAATGAAACGCTAAAAATTTTTCCGGTCTCCCGGTATCTTGAGAGAACAAACTAGGTAAGAGCGTCGAAGAGTTTGTTGCAAAAATAGTTCTTTGGGGCGCTATCTGATTCAAATTCTTATAGAAATTCTGTTTAATAGAAACTACTTCTGGAATAGCTTCAATAACAAGATCCGATTCCTCAACTGCCTCCGAAAGCGAAGAATAGTAGGAAATTCTCTCTATTGCCTGGTTGATCTTGGACCAAGCATCGTCTGTGTACTTTTCAAATGCCTCTGTTAAATCCGGAAGTAAGTTAGTATGCAGTGAGACTCCTTTTGTCACGGCTTCAATTTCTTTTTCAGACTGCATGATTTCCTCTGTGTAAACATCTTTAAGATGTGTTATTCTTTCTTTTGCACGAATAATTGCTTCATCATTAATATCATATATTGAAACAGGGATTTCTTTAAAAGCTATTTGAAAAGCAATCTGACTGCCTAACACTCCGCTTCCTGCTACTGTTACTTTTTTTATTTTCATCGAATAAATCAATTCTCCTTTGCCAGTTTTAATTACTATCCACATAAAAAATGAAATGATAATTTTAAAGTGACTCATATAGATTTAAAATGTACTCAATACTTTTTTGCAGATATTCCGTCCCCCACCTTCTAATATAGTCTACATATAAGGACTGCTATATTTTATGCAGGGTAAAATATAGCCGAAATCCATCATTCCTTTACCCATTTCCATTTTTTTAATTTCATTGAAACAAGTAAAAAATCTTTTTTTAACAGCTGTTTTAACCGTTCTAATTGTATCCTAGTTTGAATAGCTCCAATGATCATATAAAAACTGGCACCCTATTATTTCTAGCCCTCTTGAATGCTGCCTTCCCCTCTTTCTAATTCTTTTTCATCAAACATGTGAAATTTTCCATTACTGCCAAATACAAAAAATCCATTGACACCATTTTGGATCACAAAATAAATCTGTTTTAACAAAATTTTTCATTCTGTCCCTATCAATCTTATTTTTCTCTCATCTTTTTTATTACTTGATTTCTTATATTGTAAGCCATTTCATTTCCATATTATATAGTACTCGAGATAATTATTTATATTTATGAAGCAATATATATGTTCTATAAGCTATTTCTAAATAGCTTTTCTCATCTTAAACATTGCTATTTGATTAATAAAAAGTGACAGATTTTTCTATTATGCTATAATTAATTCCCAAAAATTATCTGATTTTGACTCCTCTTTTTAAACTACAAGATGAGTTATGGAGTGACCAAAATCAAATGAAGAGATAATTATTGCAAGCACCGATCATAAAAGAATTGGCAAAATCTATAAAAACGTTTTATAGATTCACAAAAATAAGGTACAGTATCAATTGAAAAAGCTTAAAGATTTGACTGGATATGACCCAGAATTTTTGATGATTATGTGATTCTTAAACTTGCCTTTCTGATCTTACACGCGAACAAGTATCGTTTAAATAAATAAATTCTTGTCTTCGATCATCTTGTTTGTCTATTTTTCCAAATATCCTTATAATGAATTTATTAAGCAGATTATTTTACAGATTTTTATTTCAAAGTAGATCTACTGGACTTTTAAAAGAGAAAGGATAAATAGAATGGGACTATTAGTAGATGGACAGTGGCATGATGAATGGTATGATACCAAAGCCAGTGGAGGACGTTTTATTCGTAAAGAATCACAGTTTCGCAATTGGATCACACCGGATGGCAGTGCCGGACCTAGCGGGGAAGGCGGCTTTAAAGCTGAAGCGAACCGGTATCATTTGTATGTTTCCCTGGCTTGTCCATGGGCCAGCCGTACGCTGATCATGCGCAGTATCAAGGGATTAAAGGATATGATTTCTATTTCGATCGTTGATCCGCTGATGGCAGAACACGGCTGGACATTTAAAACAAGCGAAGGAGTGATCCCTGATCCGGTCATGAATGCCGATTACCTCTATCAAATTTATACAAGAGTTGAGCCAGATTACAGCGGACATGTGACTGTTCCTGTTCTATATGACTTGAAGCAGGATAAAATCGTCAATAATGAATCTGCCGAAATTATGCGGATGTTCAATTCCGCTTTTGATTCTCTGGGCGCCACACCCGGAGACTACACTCCTGAAGAGTTGCTTCCAGAAATTGATGCTATCAACGATAAAATCTATCATGCTGTCAACAATGGTGTTTATAAAGCCGGATTTGCTACAAAACAGGAAGTTTATCAGGAAGAAGTCATTAAACTTTTTAATGTTCTGGATGAATTAGAAGAGCGGTTAAGTGACCATCACTATTTGCTGGGAGACCGGATCACAGAAGCCGATTGGCGTTTATTTACTACGCTGATTCGTTTTGACAGTGTTTATTATGGCCACTTCAAATGTAACATCAAACATTTAACAGAATATAAAAATCTCTGGCGCTATACAAGAGAATTATACAACTGGCCGGGCGTTGCTGAAACCGTAAACTTTAAGCATATCAAGGAACACTATTACCGCAGTCATAAAACGATCAATCCAAACGGCATCGTTCCAGTTGGACCAACGCTGGATCTAAGTTTTAATAAATAAATTTCCTCTTGAAGAGTGAATGAAATCGAGCCGCCCCCAAAAGTCAAACTATACAATTGGCTTTTAGAGGCGGCTTATTTTTATTTTGGCGAACAACAAAAAGAAATGTAAAAATCATATGGGAATTTCTGTTAAATTTTGGTTTCTTTTGGAATCGCACTCAGATTTTGGGTTCTTTTAAATGAAATTTTCATTCTCTTACTGAAAATTTGTGTTAAAATGTAAATGGAAAAGAGAGTGAATAAAACAAATGAAAATTGCCTTTCATGAAAATCGTATGGTCGGTCTGCTGCTGACTTTTATCGGTGGTGCGATGGACAGTTATACCTATATTCATTATGAAGCCTTCGCTTCAGCACAAACCGGAAATATTGTATTATCTATTATTCAAGCCTATGAAGGGCATTGGACAAGCGTAGGGAAAAAATTGCTTTCTACCTTATTCTTTTTTATTGGTATTCTTTTGACAAAATTTATGATCGATTTTTTCAGGGGAAAAGAAATTCAATTTTGGCGTTTATTTATTCTTTACTACGAAGCCATCGTCTTCTTTTTAGTCAGCTTAAACCCGCTGAACAGCCATCCGGCGATCGTTACGATCATGATCGCATTTTCAGCGGCCATTCAATGGATCGCTTTTGATAAAATCAACGGAAGAGATTATACTAATCTCTTCACGACCGGAAATATCAAAGGCGTAGCAACAAACTTCTATGATTTCCTAGTAACAAAAAGCCAAGAATCCAAAGAAAAATTTTTACATTTTTTTTTCGTGGTACTGGCCTTTATATCAGGTGCGATCGTCTCAATTTTCTTTTATCGCTGGATCGGTTCAAAAGCGATCCTGCTTGTTTCTGCTCTGTTTCTTTACTTGGCAATAACTGAAACTTTTGCTGTTTGGCGTTTTTTTCACACTGAACAATTTCGAACGGTCAATAAAGACAGAAAATAAATTCAATTGGAGCATTCATTTTCACTGCCAACGATTCAAATTGGGACAGAAGCACTATAGCTATAGTTTGCTAAAAATAGCGACACGTAAATAGGACACCGGCAGGGTAACCGATGTCCTAAAAGGAGTTAAAAAATGAAAAAGTGTTTTGTTTAGGGTTGTTTTGTTTAGGGTTGTTTTATTTGGTATGCTTTTATCCTAACGGTCAAACGTGAACAAAGTGTGAAGAGAATGCAAGCATTGTGAGAAGAATACTTAAGGAAAATTAAAAGCAGTTTTTCTTGTCCATCCTAACGATAGGATCCATTAAACAATACTTATTCTTCCATAAAATTTCCCAACTCATCAACATAAGGAATGGCTTGAGCTGAACCATATCTTGACACCATGAGCGCAGCGGCTTTCGCTGCCCGATATAAATTTTCTTTGATCCTTTCTCCTTGGAACTTCCCCGCGATAAAATAACCTGTAAATGTATTAACACAATCAAAAAAACTACTAATATTCCATAAACTGCCTTGCCAGATATCCTGCACCAATCACTCCGGCATCATTTCCAAGTTGTGCCAGCTTTATCCTGGTACTTTCTCCTACTAATGGAAATGAAAACCTTTCAAAATATTTTTCTACTCTGCTTCTTAAAAATTCCCCAGCAGTCGACATGCCCCCACCAATAATGATATCAGTCGGATTTAACATATTTCCAATATTACCACAAGTCATTCCCAGATAAA
>JAATEZ010000144.1 GCA_015655485.1 Lactobacillales bacterium
CTGAAGATAAATGCGGCGCCTCATAAAAGTCTTTATCGTGAATATATTTGATATTCCGAACATGCGCAAAAGGAATTCTATTTCGTTTGGTAAATTCAGCTAAAATTTCATAAACATCATTTGCCGGCTCCTCTGCAATGCTGCCGGTACATAAAGTAATACCGTTGGCCGGACTATCGATCACACGGCAAAGCCAATCCAAATCTTCACGATTTTTTATGATGCGCGGCAATCCAAAAATAGAATACGGCGGATCATCCGGATGGATCGCCATTTTTATGCCGACTTCTTCACACGTTGGAATGATCGCTTTTAAAAAATACGCCAAATTCTCCCGCAATTGATCTTCGTCGACCTCTTTATAGGCTTCAAATAAGTTTTTGACCTGTGCCAATCTTTCCGGTTCCCAGCCGGGCAAGGTAAAACCGGAAGAATTTTCTTCCATTTCTTTAATGATGATTTGAGGATCTGTTGGGATATCTTTCGCAATAAAGGCTAGAGTAGAGGATCCATCAGGTAATTTATAGTCCAAATCAGATTTTACCCAATCAAACACCGGCATAAAGTTATAACAAATGACTTCAATTCCATAAGCAGCTAAGTTGCGAATAGTTTGTTTATAATTTTCTATATATTTGTCTCTTGTCGATAAACCAATCTTGATATCATCATGTATATTCACACTTTCAATCACTTTCAGGGTCAATCCGGCAGCTTCGATTTCATTTTTTAAGGCTTCGATTCGTTTTTTTGGCCATACTTCACCTGCCGGAATATCAAACAACGTGCCAACGATGCCTTTGACTCCAGGAATTTGTCTGATTTCTTGCAATTTGATTTTTTCTTCTTTTGCACCATACCATCTGAAAGTCATTTCCATCTTCTAAAAAGCCTCCTCTTTTTTCAAATACTGTTCCAGAACGCTCCGAACCGCTCCGTTTTCCCTGATCAATTCAGCAAAATATTTTTCGATCCGTTCTCCTAATGAAGCTGTATATAGATTTATTCCAAAAATATTCTCATTGCTTAAGATCGGTTCAATCATTTTGTGTATATCTCCGCTATAACCGATAGTTACCGGAAATAATTGTGCCTGCAGTTCCTCTAATAACGGATCTGAGCTTGGTATGAAAGGAATTCCTTTATCATCTACTCCTAATAAATATCTTAACCAGGCAGCTAGTGTCAGCGGAATAAACAGCAGTTCATCTGCCGCATTTAATTTCATATATTTTTGAATCGTTTCTCCAAAACGAATCGCCACCTTTTGTGAAGTATCCGCTGCGATCCGCTGCGGTGTATCAGGAATATACGGATTAGGCAGTCGTTTTGTTATGACCTGATCTATGAATTCTTTTGGTGAAATAATGCCAGGGTCATCCACTACCGGCAGTCCTTCTTTATAACCGATTTTACGGATCAAAGCCACCAGATCCTGATCCTGCATTTCATCTGAGATCTTGCTGAAATTCAGCAAACAGCCGAAAATGGCTAATGAAGTATGCAATGGATTCAGGCAGGTAGTGACTTTCATCGCATCTGCTCTATTGACCGTTTCTCTATCTGTTAAAATAACTCCGGCAAGCTCTAAAGGCGGCCGACCATTTGGAAAACTATCCTCAATAACCAAATAATGAACAACCTCTGTATTGGCAAAGCCGGCAACATTAGTCCCCTTAGCAGTATGGATGACTTGCATGTGTTCGAGTCCTGTTTTTTCCAAATCATCCGCAACAGTCCGGGCCGGATTTGGTGTGATCCGATCGATCATCGACCAGGGGAAGCTGACACGACTCTCGTCAGATAAATACTGAATAAAGTCTTCTGTTAAAAAACCTTTTTCTTTCCAGCCATTGGCAACTGCCAAAACACTCTCCTGAAACTTTTTCCCATTATGTGAAAAATTATCTGTCGATACCATAGCAATCGGATAGGCACCATTTTGAAAACGTTCCAATAATAAACTGGTCACGATTGATATCGTATGCTTTGGTTCAGAAGGACCCTTGCTGATGTCATCTAAAACGATCGGTAAAAAAGCTCCTTTGCTATCTTTTAAATTGTACCCTTTTTCAGTGATCGTAAACGTTGAAAATTGTAATTCTCTTGATTTAAATATTTCTTTTACTGCTTCAAAACTTTCGCTTCGGCTGGGGTGACAAAAATAGCTGGCAAGTGTCGAAACAAGTAATTTTTTTTCTAAATGACCTTCCTCATGCATGATCACCTGCAATATCTGATTTTGAAATGGCTGGTAGGCCTTGTCGATGATCCCTTCATCAAAAGTTTCACAGACGACGACTCCTCCCGGCAATTGCTCAAGATCCATCAGTTTCTGCGCAACCTCGGCATGAAAACTGCGATATAAATTTCCTCCGCCAAAATGGATCAGCTTGGCTTAATTGTCTTCTCCACACTATGAGCAGGTAATTGGATCCCGGCTTTGCTTAGATCCTCTTTTTGTGTCCGCCAATATTTATGCAAATCAATCAATTTCAACACTCCTTCAAATTAGTTTCATCCGCAAGAACTGATATACTAGTATCTTAATTTAATTATATTATGAAAAACCAGCTTGTCAAGCGTTTTCAAAAAAGTATTTTCAAAATATAGAAACTGGATCTCAAAAAAGTCCCCTATGTATAGGTCCATAATAAAAACTACCGCATGTTAAAGATGCAGTAGTTTTTATTTGTGGTTATAACTATTTAAATAATTCTATCAGGCTTTATTCGAAATAATCTGGAAATGCTTTTATTACCTTAGCAGCATCATTATCGATCAGATGTAAATGTTTAGAGATCGCTTCCTCCAACTCTGGTTTTCTTTTTTCTTTAATTAATTTCACCAAGTTCTCATGACCCTCTGTGATATGATAGCGCGGTAATTCTTTGACTTCTAAACGCAGATATCGATAACGATTTAATTGTAAATTGAGCAGCTGCAGCCATTTCCAAACATGAAGCTTGTCCGCAATCAGATAAAAAAAAGCATGAAATTCTTCATCTTGTTCAAAAAAAGAATCGTAATCATCTACATCATCGTAAATTTTTTGAATTTGGATTTTCATTTCCAATTCCTTGATTTGCTCCTCTGTTATCACGTCACAAGCTTCCATTATGATCAGTTTTTCTAATGTTTCTCTAACAAAAATCGCTTCATATACTTCTTGAAGATCAATTTTCGAAACATACGTTCCGCTTTGAGGAATAACCTGAAACAAACCCTCCCGATTCAATCTGAAAATAATTTCTCTTACCGGTGTTTCTCCGATCCCTAACAACTCTGTCAATTCATTTTTAGATACTTTACTGCCAGGTTTTAATTCTGATTTTAGAATCATATCCTTAACGATATCATACGCGTCCTCTTTATTTTTTGTAGATTTGACCATTGTTTCACTCACTCCTTGCAGATGCACCTAAAATAAAAACTACCGTTATTATATCTCTTTTTCCTACTGATATACTAGTGTTTTATAGTTTTCTTAAAATTTTTTAGCAAGCGGACTGTTGTAGTTTTGAAAAAAAGGCTCTTAAAAAAATACAAAAAGAGCCGAAAACCTATAATTTTTTTGCTCTTGGAGAGCATGATTTGTCAGCAAGACTAGTCGAAAAAAGGTTGGATCGAAAGTGTTCAGCAGCAAGAAGAAGCTGCTTTTGATCCACCGTTTTTGCGTATTTCAAGCTGGCCCATTCATTTCAATGGTTTAATGGGTCAGCCTCGTTTTGTTCTCTTATTTTACCGGTAATTCAAAGCCGTTGATGACAATGGCCTTGATCGAGTCCAGATCATTATACTGGCCCTCAAGACGCAGATCCATTTGACCTTCCTGCGTTACTGTCACTTGCAGCATCTCGTAATTAACTTTTGTCCCATCTTTCTTGATCACTTGGACAACCAGATCTTCATTATCCTCATCAAGATCTATTTTTTTATTGATGCTGAAATTTATGCTGATCGGCGACAGTTCAATATTTTGAATGGTGACCTTTTGATCCTTGATGGTCGTCTGTATTTTTTGAGCAAAAGATTTATTTTTGATTTTTTCTACTTTGCCTAAATTGATCAGCCATTCTCCGCTGACCTGCGTTTGATAACGAAATCCGCTGATTTCCATTTCATAATCGGCCAAATCTTCTTTGTTGATAGAAAAAACATATTCCTGCTTGCCGGTTTGTCCGGTCTCATTCGAATGCCGGTTTGGATCCACGCCGATAGAATAAGCACTAGTCAATTTTTTACCGGTATTTTTATTGATCAAATCCACAAACAGTGCTTCATTGCCTATCTTATTTTCTTGAGCTATTTGGATATGAAGCAGTCCATCTTTATAACCCATGCTGGAAAGCCGGATATTTTCCTTGGGATAAATCTCGGAATCGATCAAACCGACTTTTAGCTGCGTATCAATTTTGTCAAAATCAAGCCCAAGCTTCTTCATCTGCTTAGGATCATAGCCGCCGCCAAAAGCATCTCCTTTATCCAGCTTTGTAAAAGCATCCTTCTGCTGCAGTGCCAAAGTCAGTAAAGGATCCGTAATTTTTTGACTAAAATCATATCGACCTGATAACACAGAGCTTAATTTAAAAATGTTTGGGTCATCTTCACCAGGAACGCTTTTCGTGACGATCGTTGCTGTTTTTGTTTGTTCATCATAATAAGTGACTTGAGAATTCCCGCCGCCATTCATTTCCCATTTATCGATCAGTGTGTCCTTATCCAGCCGATCCCCGGTCTCATCTGTCAAAGTAGC
>JAATEZ010000235.1 GCA_015655485.1 Lactobacillales bacterium
AGGTCATAAGTACTGAAGCAAGAAAACTGGCACAATCCCCAATAAAGTTGGAAGGATCGATCCCGGTAGAAATAAAATGCAAAACAGATCGAAGAAAAGCTGTAGCGATCCCAGCCAGCGGCCCGCATAAAAACATGCTTATTAAAACGGGAATGTCACTAAAATCAATCTTCAGATAGGTGAAACTAGGTAAAACCGGAAAAGCAAAAAACATCAATACAAACCCGATCGCTGCCATCATTGAAACGATCACCATTTTTTGAACTTTACTTCTTTTCATCTGAAATCCTCCTGACAAGGACTCATCTTCGGTGAACCTGTTTGAATAATTTTTCAAAGACCGTATCCACCAGGCAAATGTTGAAAAAGCTCTTTCGCCGGATCGATAACACACAAAAACTCTACTTTTAGTCAACAGAAAAAAAGTAGAGTGGTCTTATCTGAAATAAAAATCATTCAAATAAGCTCTATCTTCTTTATCCAGACTGTACTGTCGGTATTGGAATTACACCAATTCAGACGCTTTGAATAAATCAAAACGTGTCGTGGACTATTACCACCGGTCGGGAATTGCACCCTGCCCCTGAAGACGAACCTTAAACATATTTTTTTTACAAGCTTATTATAGCATCTGCAGATATTATTGCAAGAAATAAATCCAGAAATTCATGGATATTAAATCCTGAACTTTTTTAATGCCGAAAAATCCTTATTTTACTTAGATGTTTGCAATAATATGGCTATTTCTTTTTTGTTCAGTTCTCGAAATTCACCTGGACGCAGACCGGCTAAATCTAAATGTCCATATCTTTCACGTTTTAATTTGATCACCGGAAATCCCGCTATTTCAAACATTTTTTTGACCTGATGATTGCGTCCTTCATGGATCGTCAATTCGATGATCGTTGAATTTGTGGTGCGATCTGAAGACAGGATCTTATAGGCTGCCGGCGCCGTTTTTCTTCCATCGATCACGATGCCCTTTTTTAATGAATAAAGATCCTTCGGCTGCGGCCGACCTTTGATTTTTGTCACATAAATTTTATCTACTTCATGCTTGGGATGCGTCAATCGCTGCGAAAATTCTCCGTCATTTGTCAGCAATAACAAACCCGACGTATCATAATCCAAACGTCCAACTGGATAAATACGCTCAGGAACATCGGTTAGATAATCTGTGACGACTTTCCGGCCTTTATCATCGGTGACCGCTGTGATCACTCCGCGCGGTTTATAGAACAAATAGTAAACTAATTTTTCGTTTTGAATGGGCAGCCCGTCTACTTCGATAACATCCTGATCGCTGACCAGAATTCCCATCTCAGTTACTTGTTTTCCATTAACCTTCACATGTCCGGTCTCGATCATCACTTCCGCTTTTCTTCGCGAAGCAACTCCTGCATGGGCCATAACTTTTTGTAATCTCTCCATTTTTTTCTCCTTAGATGTCATTATCTATTGTTTCCTGCGCTGGATTTTCATCTGCCGCCTGTTTCAAACTGTCTGGATCCGTTTTAGTTGTTTCCACGGATCCCAAGACTGCTTTAAAGCGGTCAAAAAAAAGATCCATGGGTTCTTCCTCATTTAATTTTTCTTCCATGTCGGTGACAGAAGGCAGCTCATTTATATCCTTCAGACCAAAATAATTCATGAAAAATTCGGTGGTTCCATAAAGGATCGCCCGGCCTGGTCCTTCCACTCGACCGACTTCATGGATCAGCTGCCTAACAACTAATTTTTGAATGGAACCGCTCGATTGAACTCCGCGAACTTCATCGATCTCGCTGCGCGTGATCGGCTGCTTATACGCAACAATGGATAAAGTTTCTAAAGCGGCTTGCGATAAGTGATTGGAGATCGGCGACTGGGCATACTTCTTTAAAAGCTCGGCAGCTTCTTTTTTTGTTGAAAGTAAAAATTGATTGCCTACCTCTAAAATATGCAGCCCGCTGCACTCCTCGTTTTCATACCTCTTATTCAATTTTTCTATAGCTTCATAAACACTAGCCGTTGAGTGGTTCAAGAGATAAGATAATTCCTCAAGCGAGATCCCTTCATTGCCGGCAACAAACAAAAGTGCTTCTAATTGACCTGATATATTCATTTCCTACTCCTGCATATTTATTATTTCTTCTGTGTCATATAAAAAAATCGGAGCATAATTTTCTGCCTGCATGACTTTGATACTGCCGGACTTCATTAATTCCAACAATGCCATAAAAGTCGTCACCAATTCATTTCTGTTATTTTTTTCTAGTAAAGAATCAAAAGAAACCCCCTTTTTAGAAGTATCTTTTTTTAATTTCTCCTTGATATAATGAATTGTTTCTTCTACCGTTTCACTATCATTTGTGATCGTTGTTTGCTTTATTTTTCTTTTCTGCTTTTTTTCCAGCATATTATGGAAAGCAAAAAACAGATCCATTGTCGATAATTGATTGGGTTCTAAAGGAATCATTTCTTCTTTGTAGTCATCCAGATTGGAAGGCTCTTTCGTAAAAAAAAGCGTCCGTTCTTCCTCTCGTTCTTTTAGAACTTTAGAAGCATATTTAAACTTACGATACTCAAGCAATTGCGCGACAAGCGCATCCCGCGGGTCGCATCCCGCGGTTTCAGGTTCTTCTTCCACGTCGATTTCCGTCTTCGGCAACAACATTTTGCTTTTGATTGCCATCAAGGTCGCTGCCATCACCAGATATTCCCCTGCAACATCTAATTCCAAAGTTTGCATGGTGTCTATATAACTCATATACTGCTTAGTGATTTCCGCAATAGGTATATCATAAATATCTATTTCTAACGTTCGGATCAAATGCAATAGAAGATCCAGAGGTCCTTCGAATACCTCTAATTTTATACTGATTTCCACTACATCTAACCCTCCTTCCTAAGGATATTTCAATAAAGCTAAGCTCTGGGGAAATATTTTTGATAGACATCCGCCATTCTTTTCTTAGTGATATGCGTATAAATTTGCGTAGTTGATATATCGGCATGGCCAAGCAGCTCCTGAACAACGCGCAAATCGGCTCCATTCTCAAGCAAATGGGTCGCAAAGCTGTGACGCAAAGTATGGGGTGTCACTTCTTTTTTGATCCCGGCATCAAAAACCGTCTGCTTCAGGTTCTTCCAGATGCCTTGACGGGTAAATTTATGTCCGTGGTGATTTAAAAATAAATGAGTCTCATTTTCTCCGGATCTAAGCAGCTTTGGTCGAGCTTCTTCCATATATCGCCGGATCCATTCAATCGCCAGATCGCCCAACGGAATGATTCTTTCCTTATCTCCTTTGCCAATCGTCTGGATCAGCCCCAGATCCAAGTGCAGATCGGCAAGTTTTAGCTCTATCAGCTCTGACACACGCAGACCGGTGGCGTACATGACTTCTAAAATCGCCCGATCTCTTAAGCCTAATGTCTTGGTGACATCCGGTGTTTCGATCAATTGCTCAACCTCTTTGATACTCAATGTTTTAGGCAGCTTCTGAGCCTTTTTAGGCGTGTCGATATGCTGCATCGGATCCACATTGGCGAATCTCTCCTGACGTAAAAATTGATGGAACTTTCTTAAACTCGAAACCATGCGGATAATCGTTGCCGAAGCTTTATGCTCTTCCTTTAAAACCTACAAAAAATCCAAAATAATATAACGATCCAACTCATCCCATGAATGAATATTCTTGCTTTCAAGAAATTGCAGATAAAAAGTCAGATCTCTTTGATAACTGATGATCGTATTTTCAGACAAGCCTCTTTCGATTTTTAAATAATGAATATATTCCAAAAATTGATCTTGCATATTCCCACCCGCTTCAACTACTATCATACCAAAAAAAATGGAAGAGCGCATAAAAATCTCTTCCAAAAATGGTAAATTTGATTATTCAAATAAACTCACGGCAACGTTGTCGCAGCTGCTTCTTTGTCCAGAACTGCCTGTTCTTTCTTTTTTAATTGACATTTACTGCAGATTCCATGAAAAGTCAGCCGGTGATCTTTCACAAGAAAGTGATATTTTTTTTCCACGATCAATTCAACATCCCCCAAGAGATCATCTTCTACTTCTTCGATACTCCCGCATTCCAGACATAGTAAATGATGATGGAAATGCTTTGCCCCTTCTTTTCTAACATCATAACGTGATAAGCCGTCATTAAAGCTGACTTTATCCACCACTTTTAATTCCGTCAACATTTCTAAAGTTCGGTAAACAGTGGCTAAACCAATCTCTGGACTTTTTTTCTTGACCAGCATATAAATTTCTTCAGCCGACAAATGATCTTTTTCATTTTCAAGCAGCACCAAAACAGTGGCTTCTCTTTGTGGAGTGAGCTTAAATCCAGATTGATGTAAAAGATTGCGAATATTTGCTAACGTGGTCCCAGTAGACATAATAAGCAGCTCCTTAATTATAATTAGTATAAATAAAACTCTTAGATTCTTGTTTATATTAATAATCATTATAAATTAAAAACTTATTTTAAGCAAGTATTCTCAATTAGAATCAATAGGATCCTTAGACAATAATAGGGTCCGATTCGTTTCTTGCTTGATCTTTCCTTGTTTCATCAACGTTCCCAGTGCCCGTTTAAACTGTCCTTTGCTGATCCCAAATTGTTTTTGTATTTCTTCCGGAGCTGATTTATCAGAAAAAGGGATCTCGCCATTTTCTGAACGTTCTAAAAAGGTCAAAATCATCGCTGCATCATCTGAGATCACTTCATAAGCTCTAGGCTTAAGCGAGATATTTAAAATCCCATCCGGACGGACACCAATGACTCGGCCATGGACCTGCTCTCCTAAACGAGGCTCTTGAAAACGTTCGGAAGGATGAATAAAAGCTAAATAAAAATCATCTGTCAACACATACGTCCCAATGATTTTCAGCCTAAAAACTTTTCCTGAAACATTCTCATTCATCATTGCCGCTGTTCCTAACCGAGTCATCGAACGAAAAATGGATTCCTCAGCCAGTACTCCCCAAAACCGATTCTTCTCATCCACCTTTAAAGCAATCATCAGTTGATCCCCCTTTTTGGGCCACAATTCATGCATGGTAGGCAAATCATCTAATGAGACGACTACATCCTTATCCGGCAGCCCAATAGAAACAAAGGCGCCCAGATCACGTCTGGTATCAACAACTGTCCCAAACGCATAACGGCCGATTTGTATTTTAGGTATCTCCGTCGTTAAACAAGCCACTTGCTGCTGATTTATATAGCCAAAACCCTCTACGGGATCACCAATATGATAAGTTTCATTTTCATTTTTTTTCAAACAAAAAGTCATGCCATTCTTTTGAACAAAAAGTTCTTTTTGATTTTCATCCGTCACTATTCCTGTAAATACCGTTCCTAAAAGTTGATTCATAGATAATGCTCTCCCTTTTATTACATATGACTCATTATATCACAAACCCCTTCATTCGACACAAAAAGCTGAATGAGGTGTGTCAGGTTTTAAGTAATAGTGATAAGAAAAATTCTAGTGATGCGCAGTATCATGATTTTTTTTGAACTATTACCAAAAAGCCTGCCTCATGAAGCCGGACTATGAAAAGCTGAATAAGGCGTGTCAGGTTTTAAGTAATAGTGATGCGCAGTATCATGAATTTTTTTTGAACTATTACCGAAAAGCCTGCCTCATGAAGCCGGACTATGAAAAACTGAACAAGCCGGTTCAGCTCGCAAGCAAAAAAGAAAATTGAACCGGAATCGAAGTTTGATTCATGCGAAATTTGTCTTTTTGCCGCAGTGAGCTGGCTTGTGAAGCCGGACTATGAAAAGCTGAACAAAGCGGTTTTAACTTTGAACAAAAAAAAAGCCGGGACAAAAACTATTTTTAGTTTTTTGTCCCGGTTTTTTATGCAAATACATTTTTTATCTGAACGATTAAATGGCTGTGGTCGCACCACGATAGATGATCCCGCGACGGGAATCAACCGTGATCAATTCACCATTTTCTATTAATGTGGTCGCATCACTTGCTCCAACTACAACCGGAATTTCTTTAGCGATCCCAACTACAGCTGCATGAGAAGTCAAACCGCCATCTTCAACGACCAAGGCAACAGCCTTATCGATCGCCGGCATATAATCCTTATCCGTTGTTTTTAAAACCAGGATACAACCCTCCACAGCATTTTCGTTAGCTTCGGCAGCCGTCGTTGCTACAACAGCTTTAGCAATGACAGATTCTTTGCCTATTCCTTGTCCGCTAGTTAATTTTGTACCAATTAGCTGAATCTTCATCAAATTAGTCGTTCCCTTTTCACCAACTGGAACTCCAGCAGTGATCAGGATCAAATCGCCTTCTTTAGCGTAGCCTTCTTCTTGAGCTACACGCGTAGCTAAGGTGAACATGTCATCAGTCGAAGCCGGTTTTTCAGTGACCGTTGGGTAAACTCCCCAGGATAAAGCCAAGCCGCGAGCTTGTCTTTCTGTAAAAGTTATTGCAACAATATCTGATTTAGGGCGATATTTAGAGATCATGCGGGCAGTGTGTCCTGATTCTGTAGCCGCAACGATCGTGTTGATGCCTAAATTACGAGCGGTGTGTCCCACTGACTGACCAATAGCTTCTGTCATATCTGTTTTACTGTATAATTTTAAAGCAAAAGAATCTTGATTTACTAAAGCTTCCTCCGTACGTATAGCAATTTTCGACATAGTTTTAACTGCTTCAAGCGGATAATCTCCTGCGGCAGTTTCACCAGACAACATGATCGCGTCCGTACCATCATAAATCGCATTCGCTACATCGCTGGCTTCAGCGCGGGTAGGACGCGGATTGCGCTGCATGGAATCCAGCATTTGAGTAGCAGTGATCACTGGTTTGCCTAATGCGTTACATTTTTTGATCAATTCTTTTTGAACGATCGGCACATCTTCAGTCGGTATCTCTACGCCAAGATCTCCGCGGGCAACCATCAAACCATCGGAAACCTTCAGGATATCATCAATGTTGTCGACTCCTTCTTGACTTTCGATCTTAGGAATGATTTGAATATTCGTTGCATTGTTGTCTTCTAAAATTTTAGTGATCTCAAGGACATCACTTGGACGGCGGACAAAACTGGCTGCAATAAAATCAATATCATTTTCGATACCAAAGCGAATATCAGCCGCATCCTTTTCAGTGATCCCAGGCAAATTGATGGCTACATTAGGCACGTTAACACCTTTTTTATTTTTCAAAATTCCTTCATTTTTAACTACCGTAACGATTTCATTGGCCGCATGGTCGATTTCTGTGACTTCCAGATCAATTAAACCATCATCCAATAAAATATGTGTTCCTTTTTCTACATCCTTGATCAAATCAGAATAAGTAACCGAAAATTTTTCTCTAGTTCCTTCTACTTCTTCCATCGCGATCCTGACAACATCGCCAATTTCAAAATCAATTTTTCCATCTTTCATATTATGAGTCCGAATTTCAGGACCTTTTGTATCCAAGAGGAGCGCTACACGTTTTCCAGTGATCTTGATTGCTTCACGAATATTTTTAATGCGGTTTCCTTGTTCTTCGAAATCCCCATGCGAAAAATTCAATCGACAAACATTCATACCTGCATTGATCAATGAAACCAGCATCTCAACTGATTCACTTACAGGGCCAATAGTACAGACAATTTTTGTTTTTTTCATTCAAAACTCTCCTATTTCTATATTTTTAGTCATTTCTTTTTTAAAAAGAAATTTCTTGATTCAATTTGTACAAAGATAAATCTGGACGATGCTTATGATTCTCAAGTGTATCTACGATATCAGTAGCAACCATCTTATTGTTGACGATACCAATACATAATCCGCCGCGTCCGGCCTGAAGAAGCTCAACCGCATAGGCGCCAAATTTACTGGCTAAAACCCGATCGCGCGCACTGGGTGCTCCGCCGCGGACGACATGTCCCAGCACAGTCACACGCGCATGAAAATCTCCATACTTCGCTAATTCCTGCGCAAATTCGTTGCCGCCCATGACACCCTCGGCTAAGATGATCAGGCAATGCTTTTTCCCACGATCCCGACCATTTTTCACTCTTTGCGCCACTGCCGCCATATCAAAATGATGCTCAGGAATAATGATCTCATCCGCTCCGCCGGCAACACCCGACCACAAAGCGATGTCTCCTGCTCCTCTGCCCATCACTTCAATAACAAAAGTGCGGACATGGGAAGTAGCCGTATCACGGATCCGATCGACAGATTCTAAAACTGTGTTGATTGCTGTATCAAACCCAATAGTAAAATCCGTACCCGGAATATCATTATCGATCGTTCCAGGAAGACCGATGGCTGGATAGCCATGCTTAGTCAAGGCCAAAGCTCCATGATAAGAACCATCGCCGCCGATCACGACCAAACCTTCGATCCCGAATTTTTTCAACTGTTCAATTCCCTTTAACTGTCCTTCTAACGTCGCAAACTCTGGATAACGAGCCGAATAAAGAAAAGTTCCTCCACGTTGGATCTTGTCTCCTACATCATCGATTTCCAATTTGCGAATATCTCCGGCTACCAGACCTGCAAAACCATAATTTACACCATAGATTTCCAGACCCTCAAATATTCCTTTACGAACAACCGATCGAATGGCCGCATTCATGCCTGGAGAATCTCCGCCACTAGTCAAAATAGCGATACGTTTCATATAAAAGTTCACCTCATGTTATTTTCTTAGTTTTCCTGATTTAAAAAACAGCTCTACCTTATTCGAATAGATACTTTATTACTACCTGTTATATTCTAACATTTTTAAGATTAAATGTCTTTCAAAATTGAAAAAAATCATGAAAAATAAATGTAAATAATTTGTTTTACCTAAATATGACGTTTTCTTCTCCTAAAAGAGAGGATAACTGATTTTTTAACTCAAAGGAATCCTTTATCCAATTTTCGGCATTTAGTGCAATCTTTTTGTCACTTTTTTCATAATAAAGGATCACCGGTGTTCCGCCATTATTTGCGGCCAGTAGCTGATGCAGTTTATTCAAAAATGATTTTTCTTCATTTTGCGCCACGATCCTGATATAACAAGTTTTTTGGGAAAGTGCCCGGACCATTTCTTTTGCAGGAACGATTTTTTGTGCTAAAAATTGTAATTCTTGATTATATTTGCTTCTTTCAGCTTTTCCTTCCATGTAATAAACAGTCTTTTCTTTTAAATCTCTTACGATTTTTCGATAGAGGACTGGAAAAACCGTCACTGATAAATCGCCAGTAGCATCATTCCCCTCAAAGAAAGCCATCGTTTCACCTTTTTTCGTACGGATCGTGCGGATTTTTTTTAAATAAAATAAAATATTGGCCTTTTGATCTTTTTCCAGCTCTATTATTTCAGTGATATTCTGACGCTTTTTTAGCGACGAGAAACCTTCGACAGGATGTCCAGAAAGAGAAGTCCCGATAAGGTCATTCTCATACTCAAGTTTTTCATCTAAAGAATAATCCTCTACCTCCACCTTTTTCAAAGTCATTTGTTCCAATAGATCCAGACTGCCGGCACTGTATTGAATATTTTTGATCATTCCCGGCAATTCAGTCACTAAAAGCTTACGATTTGCCTGCAATTCGTCAAAAGCTCCCACGAGAATAAGCGGCAATATACTTTCTTCCTTCAACCATTTATGATCGATTCGAAATAGAAAATCCTCTAAGGAAAGATACTTGCCGCCTTCTTTTCGCTTTAATAAAATATTTTGAATAAATTCTCGCCGGATCCCTTTCAATGAACTAAAACCAAACAAGATTCTCTTTTTATCTACAAAAAAGCTGTATTCGCTTTGATTGATCGAAGGAGACAAAATGCTTAACTGAAATTTTTTGGCTTCAGCCGCATATTCTTTGACTTTAGCCGCATTATGTCGAACTGAATGTAATAATGCAGCAAAAAAGGGAGCAGGATAATGAACTTTCAAATAGGCCATCTGATAACCAATAAAGGAATAAGCTACCGCATGAGACCGATTAAATCCATAATTAGCAAATCGTTCAATATAGTCGTAGACTTCATTGGCTTTTTCCTCAGAAAACCCTTGAGCAAGCGAACCTTGAACGAAATGGATCCGCTCACGATCGATCACATCTTTCTTTTTCTTACTCATGGCTCGGCGTAAAATATCCGCTTGACCTAAGGTGAATCCCGCCATTTTAGAAGCGACCTGCATGACTTGTTCCTGGTAGACCATGATCCCATAGGTCACTTCCAGTATCGGCCGCAAGCATTCATCCAGGTAATCGATAACCGCCAAGCCATTTTTACGTTTAATGAACAAATCAATATTTTCCATCGGTCCCGGACGATACAAAGCATTGACTGACGCAATGTCTTCAATCGAATCCGGCTGCAGCCTTCTTAATACATTACGGATCCCGGATGATTCAAATTGAAAAATTCCCGTTGTGCTGCCGGCTTTAAAAAGTTTGAGTGTTGCTTCGTCATCCAAAGGGATCTGATTCAACTGAATACTTTGCCGATCCAGCCGCTTGATATTGCGTAAAGTACTATCCATGATCGACAGATTACGCAAGCCTAAAAAATCAATTTTCAATAAACCAATTTTTTCTACATCGCCCATAGTGAATTGGGTCAGACTGATCTCATTGCTTCCCCTTTGAAGAGGAACATAGTCAGTCAAATCCACATCGCTGAGTACGATCCCGGCGGCGTGCGTCGAAACATGCCGCGGCAGACCCTCGATTTTTTGAGCTGTTTCAAATAACAGTCCATTTTTTGATGACCGGCCCACTAATTTCCTTAATTTATCTGATTCTTGATAGGACTGCTTTAACGTGATTTTTAGTGTATTAGGTACAGCTTTAGACCATTCATTGGCTTCATTCTGAGACAGACCAAAAACGCGGGCCACATCTCTTAATGCCATCTTGGCGGCCATCGTCCCGAAAGTTGCGATCTGGGCCATATGATGATGTCCATATTTTTGATGAACATATTGCAAAACTTCTTCACGGCGATTATCCGGCAGATCTAAATCAATATCAGGCATCGTATTACGCTCTTCATTTAAAAAACGTTCAAAAAGCAAATTGTACCGGATCGGATCCACATCGGTAATGGATAAAACATAAGAAACCAGTGACCCGGCAGCCGATCCCCGCCCGGCTCCGGTAACGATCTCATTTTCATGGGCAAAATTCATCACATCCCACACGATCAGAAAATAATCATCAAAACCCATTTTATGGATCACTTCCAGCTCCATGGTCAATCTTTGCTGATATTCTTCTGTCCTGTCATGAACTCTTTTAGGAAAATATTCCTCGCATAATTTTTTTAAATAGCTTTCAGCCGTTTCCTGATCCGGGACCGGGTAATGGGGCAGCAAATGCTGGTGAATAGGAATATCAGCCGAACAGAGTTGAATGATCTCATCCACTTGTTTTAAAGCCTTCTCATAACCAGAATTGGTGAATGATGCAGCAAATTCACGTGCTGCCGGTAAAAAATAGGGGCCTGTTTGCTCATACTCCTCAAATGATATTTTAGTTCCTGTTTGAATATGCTGCAAAATACGCAGAGAGAAGTCATCTTCCTTCTTTAAATACCGAACATCATGAAGCGCCACTGAGGGTATTTCGAGCTTCTTTGAGAAATTTGCCCACTCGTCCACTTCCTTTTGAGGGAAAGACAAATCAAGACCAGCATATAAATTATTTTCTTGAAAAAATGTTCGGTAAGTTTTTAAGACCGAAACTGCTTCCTCATAATTTCCTTCCCTGACTAGATTCTCCAGCTCGCCTTCTTTCCCCGGGGTAATAGCGATAACATCTTTTAAAAAAGGTTTCATGGTTAAAAGAGTAAACGAATCCGCTTCGCTAAGTGGTGTTTCCATTTTTAACGTGGAAATTTTCATTAAATCACGATACCCTTCAAGCGAGGTTGCCAATAAAATCAACCGATAACTTTTTTCGTCTATGGAACGAAGCGAAGCAAACTCGATCGTCAGCCCATATATCGGTTTGATTTCTTGATTTTGACAAGCCTGAGCAAATTCCAGCACACCAGACATATTATTTAAATCTGTTATTGCTAAGGCCTGATAGCCAAGATCTTTTGCTGTACTTACTAATTCAGAGATTCGATTCGTGCTTGAAAGCAAGGAATAGCAAGAAAAAACTTGTAATTGTGCCAGATCCATTTGAGCGGCTCCTCCCAGAAGATTCTATTTATCATAATTATACATGACAGCCGCAAAAGAAGAAAGAAACCAACCCTTTCGCAAGCTTGAAGTTCTTATCAGATTTTTACATGGACTAGCGGCAGGAAAACTGTTAATTTCTTAAGCTTTGAGCCGCTCTGCCTAGTGTTTCAATAATGTGAACAACAGGAACCTGCGTGGTTATATTTTGATGCTTTGGTAAAACTTCCATTGGCATGTCATAACCGATCGTCCCATCCGATATTTTGCTCAGTGTTGAGCTTTCACTATTCGTAATACTTATGATCTTGAATTTTTTCGCTTTGTAGCCATTCACTTGCTGAATCATCACAGAGGTTTCTCCCGAAACAGACAAGACCATTAAAAATGCATTCTGACTGATCTCATTGGGAGAAGGATAAAAAGGGTCGGCAATAAAAGAAGAATAGATGCCTAAATTTGAAAAATATCTTGCCCCATATTGACCCAAAATCCCACTGCTGCCTATCCCATAAAAAAGAACATTTTTGCTTCCCGCGATGACCTTGCTGCAATGCCGGACTCTTTCCACAAAATCAGGCGTGTTTATCTTTTGAAAATAATGTTGCATCAAATAAGTATCTTCAGACAATTCTTGCTTTTCAGCCTGAGAATGTAATTTTAATTTCACTTTGAATTCAGAATAACCTGAACAGTCCATCTTGGAACAAAACCGTAATATAGTCGTCGTAGAAACATGAGTTTTAGCGGCCAGATCACGAATTTTCATGGCTGCCATCTCATCTGTATGCAAGATCACATAATTATAAACAGAAAGTTCCAATTCATTCAGCTTTTGTATTTGCTCATAATGAAACACTCATTTTCACTCCTTTAGATAACCTGTCCCTATTCTACCATATTTTTATGAAATGCTGAATGAACTGTTTCAGCTTGTTAGCAAAATAGGAAAGAGAATGAAAATCGCTTCCTGATTTCCATGAACTTTATCTTTTTGCCGAACAAGCTGGTTCATGAAGCTGGACACTGAAATGCTGAATGAGGTATCTTGGGCTTTGAGCTATAATAAAAGAAAAATTCTAGTGATGGACAGCCTCACGAATTTTTATTGAATTATTGCCGATAAGCCTGCCTCATGAAGCTGGACACTGAAATGCTGAATGAGGTATCTTGGGCTTTGAGCCATAATAAAAGAAAAATTCTAGCGATCGGCCGCGAGGGCTAATTTATCGGCTCTATAATTTATGGGACTGATGAATCAGAATTGATTCTTCAGTCCCATTTTTCATTTTAGGTATTAAAAAACATATCGTTCTCTAGTATGATTAAATCACGACAAAATAAACAACTGAGAGGACGATAGGCTATATGA
>JAATEZ010000360.1 GCA_015655485.1 Lactobacillales bacterium
ATAATCTACCGTCGCATGTTTTTTTCCCCAGCCTTTTCCGCGTAAAGCCGCAACTTCTCTATGCTGGCCGAGCAATTGCTGTCTAGGCAAACGGGTGATCATCTGTTCATGCCATAACCTCATCGTTGACCCCCTAATCATTTTTTTTATACGAAGTTTAACTCAAATATTTCTTTCCGTTTTAGTTTAAGCCCGCAAAATTGATTTTCTTGACAATGAAATAAGCCACCTCACAAGAGATGGCTATACATAGGCCTTAACTATTCAGGGCCTAGCCCGTATTTTTAGTTATTCTTCTTCGGCCATAAAAGTATTTAAAACTTCCTCGACCATATCCCATTCAGCATCGGTCTCAATTGCGATCAATTCGCCTTCAGTCCCATCTTCCTGCTCTTCATAGGCATAAGCCTGCAGCTCCACTTCCTAATCTTCTGCCAAGCCAGTCGGATAAAGGAGTACATAATTTTTACCAAATTCTTCTTGTCCGTCGACTGTCAATAAAATTTCAAATAATGATTCGTTCCCCTCTTCATCGATCAAAGTGATATATTCATGCTCATCGTCATGCTCGTGATCATGATCATGACTGTGATTGTGGTTATGATGATGCTCTTCTGTCATCTTTGGTTCCTCATTTCTTTTATTTTCTCAAAATCAAAGTTAAAAATCAGTTAGACATTCGATCTAAATAATTTTGTAAAATCATGACCGCCGCTAATTTATCTATCACTTTTTTTCTTTTAGCTCTAGAGGTATTGGCCTGTTCGATCAGCATTCTTTCAGCTTGAACCGTTGACAAACGTTCATCCTGATAGATTACAGGCAAATGAAAAAGTTCTGCCAATTTTTCTCCATAAGCCATCGAAGCCTCGGCACGGGGACCAATCGTATTGTTCATATTTTTAGGCAGCCCAAGCACAAATTTTTCTGCTTCATATTCTTTGACAAGTTCACCCAGACGTTCAAAACCGAACTCACCTAGGTCTTCATTGATTTTAATGATCTCAATCCCTTGTGCTGTCCACCCTAAAAGATCACTAACAGCTACACCAACAGTTTTTGAACCCACATCTAAACCGATTATTCTCATTATACGTTCGTTCCATGTTCACTAAGATAGAATTTAACCAGCTCTTCCATGATTTCGTCTCGTTCGTGACGACGTATGAGGTTCCGTGCATCTTGGTACCGCGGAATATAAGCCGGGTCTCCTGAAAGTAAGTAGCCCACGATCTGATTGATCGGATTATACCCTTTCTCATCTAATGCACGATAAACAGTAGCTAAAGTTTCACTAACTTCTTTCTTGCGATTATCATCAAATTCAAAACGCATCGTTTCATCTGTATAACTCATTCATCTTCACCTCTTTTCCTTTTTTCTATCAACAACTTCATTTTACAAGAAATAACAAAAAACTACAAACATTATCCAATTTCTTCATAAAATAATGACAAAAATTTCATTTCGTTGTAAGGTAATAGAGCAGAAGAAAAATAAACTTAAAGGATGGAGTGGAAAAAGATGAATCGTTATTTGGAAATTTTTTCTGAATTAGAGAAAGAAATTCTGGCCGGAAAATTTCTGCCAGGCGATCTGCTTCCTAGTGAAAATCAATTAGCCGCCAAATATCAAGTATCTAGAGAAACGATTCGTAAAGCCTTGGTTCTTTTACTGGAAAATGGCTATATCCAAAAAATCCAAGGGAAAGGCTCGATCGTTTTAGATATTCGCCGGCTGGATTTCCCGATTTCGGGTCTGACTAGTTATAAAGAATTGCAACAAAGCCAACATTTTCAAAGTGAAACTATCGTACCTTACATAGAGAAAAAATTTTTAGATGGAGAAGAAGCGGTAAAAGTCGGGCTGCCGCTCAAACAAAAAATTTGGAAATTGGTCCGTCAAAGAAAAATTGACGGTGAGTTCATCATTTTGGATAAAGATTATCTATTAGCCTCTGTGATTCCGGAATTGTCCAAAGAGGTCGCTGAGGATTCTATTTATCGATATATCGAAGACGAACTTAAGCTGGTGATCAGTTACGCTCAAAAAGAAATCATTGTTGAACCGGCTACTTTAGAAGATCGTCAACTAATGACACTAAAAAAGGAAGATAGTCATGTAGTCGTCGTTCGCAGCCACGTTTATCTGGATAATACGCAACTTTTCCAATATACTGAATCCCGCCACCGCATGGATAAGTTTCGATTTGTCGACTTTGCCAGACGTCGAAAAATCTAAGCTTAGCTGTAAAATAAAACCATTTTTTTAATGCTGATCCCGATTTATTCAGCATTTATTTTACAGATCTGATTGTTTTAAAAAAACTTTTGAAAATAACTCATTTCGCGTTTAAAACTGTCTTATCAGTCTTAAACGCGAATAAACGGCGGAAAAAAAAAGCGAATAAAGAGACAGCTCCAAAAAATGGATCGCTGTCTCTTTATTCTACAGATTCAGATCAAAATCGCTAAGGTTTCATAAGGACGTAAAGTGATCATCGCTTTTCTTTCAGCTTCCGGATAGTTTCCGACTAAGAGCTTTCCAGAAATAAATTCTGCCGGCAGTGGAACAGGTTCGGCTTTTTCAAAAAAGTTATTTAAAACCAATAATCTTTGCTTTTTAAAAGATCGAATATAACCGTAGATTTGCGGATGCTCTGTCGCATAAGCCGTATAGCTTCCTTCGGAAATAACTAAGTGATTTTTTCGCAGCTGAATCAATCTTTGATAAAACGAAAAAATAGATCCGTGATCCAATTCCGTTTCAACATTGATTTTTTGATAATTTTCAGCGACCGGCAGCCATGGCTCTCCTGTAGAAAATCCTGCGGACGGTTCATCTGACCATTGCATCGGTGTACGTGAATTATCACGCGACTTCGCCTGAATGATCCGCATGATTTTCGCTTCTGAATAGCCCATAAGCTGTAATTTTTTATAGGCATTTAAAGTCTCGATATCACGATAATCGGCTAATTTATCAAACTTAGGATCCGTCATACCAATTTCTTCTCCTTGATAGATATAAGGAGTTCCCCGACTCAAATGAATTGCAGCCGCTAAAAGTTTGGCGCCTTCGACGCGGTAATTTTTATCATCTAAAAATCGGGTCAAAGCACGGGGCTGATCGTGATTGTTCCAAAACAGCGCATTCCAGCCGCCTTCTGCCGACATTCTTTGACCCCAACCATGCAGCAGATCTTTCAGTTGTTCAAAGTCGAACGTCCCTTCCTGCCATTTTTCACCATTCGGATAATCCACTTTCAAATGATGAAAGTTAAAGGTCATCGTCAATTCTTTACGTTCCGTCTGCGAATACAAAATACAATTTTCAACCGTCGTCGCCGACATTTCGCCCACTGTAATGATCCTTGCATCTTGACCAAAAGTTTGCCGGTTCATCTCTTGCAGATATTCATGAATGATCGGCTGGTCCGTATACATTTTTTTCCCATCCCCTGTTGGATCGTCTAATAATTCTTCCGCTTTTCCAATCACATTGATGACATCAAAACGAAATCCTTTTACTCCTTTAT
This sequence comes from Lactobacillales bacterium, assembly GCA_015655485.1. Taxonomy (GTDB): domain Bacteria; phylum Bacillota; class Bacilli; order Lactobacillales; family Vagococcaceae; genus JAATEZ01. The sequence goes on from JAATEZ010000360.1 coordinate 3,539, forward strand.
TCCGCCAGAAATTGATCACCCGATATAATTCCTGGCGGACATCAGGATTGCGCCAGTCCAGATCGGCTTGTGTCACATCATACAGATGTAAATAATATAGATCCGTCTCCCCAAATTTTTGCCAGGCATGGCCCCCAAATTTAGACACCCAATTGGTTGGCAGATCTCCATTAGCTTTAGCAGGTCGTAAAATATAGTACTTCTGGTATTTTTTTTCGCCGGCCAGTGCCCGCTGAAACCAGACGTGTTTTGTTGAAGTATGATTAAAAACCATATCCAGCATCATTTCGATCCCGAATTTTTCCATTTCACTGATCAAGCGCTCAAAGTCAGTCATCGTGCCAAATAATGGATCAATCTGACAATAATCAGAAATATCATAGCCGTTGTCATTTTGCGGAGAAGGATAGAAAGGATTAAACCAAATCATCTCTATCCCTAATTTTTGCAAATAAGGCAACTTTTCAATGATTCCCTGGATATCGCCAACTCCATCTCCATCCGAATCTTTAAATGATTTGGGATAGATTTGATAAATTACTTTTTTCTTAAAATCAGTCATTTCTTCACTGCCTTATACATTTATTTCTTCCATGATGTCTTCATCACCCTTGGTTCCAGCTGGATCTAATTTATTAAGGATCCCCCTTTGTCTAAATACAACTGTAAGAATAAATGGAACCACGATCGCAATGATCATACATAGCAGATATTTTCCCCAATAAGGAAGTTGGATCGACAGGATCCCCGGCAGACCGCCAACCCCTACACTGTTTGCGGTAACGTTGAATAGTGTTGAAACTAATCCGGCAATGCCTGAACCAATCATAGCTGCTACAAAAGGATAAATATATTTCAAATTGATCCCAAACATCGCCGGTTCGGTAACCCCCAGGTAGCATGAGATCACAGACGGAATGGAAACCTGCTCTTCATCTTTATTTCCGCGATGAAGGAAAATCACCGCCAGCACTGCTGACCCTTGAGCGATATTGGATAGTGCGATCATAGGCCATAAATTAGTTCCATGGAAGTCAGCGATCAACTGTAAATCAATGGCATTGGTCATATGATGCAAACCGGTAATGACCAGCGGCGCATATAAAAAACCAAACAAAGCGCCAAATAACCAATTGAAGCTGCTGGTCAAGCCTGAATAAACAATGTCAGAGATGAATGAACCGATTTTCCAGCCAATCGGGCCTAAAATAACGTGCGCTGCCAAAACAGTTGGAACGAGTGAAAATAATGGCACAAAAATCATCGAAACCGCTTGCGGAATATGTTTGCGGAAAAAGATTTCTAAATAACAAAGTAGAAAACCTGCTAACATAGCCGGAATAACCTGTGCCTGATAACCAATCATTTCTATTTTAAAGAATCCAAAATTCCAATAAGGAATATCTGCCGCAGCCGTACTTGCTACACTATAAGCATTTAATAATTGCGGAGAAACTAAAGTGATCCCTAAAACGATCCCTAAAATTTGAGTAGTTCCCATTTTCTTAGAGATACTCCAAGTGATCCCAACTGGTAAGAATTGGAAGATAGCTTCACCAATCAGCCATAAGAAACTATCTACTCCACTCCAAAATTGAGAAACTTCTACAATGGTTTGGTTCCCTAAACCTGAAAAAACAATCCCATCTAAAATATTTCGAAAACCTAGAATAAGTCCGCCAACAACGATTGCCGGGATCAGCGGTGTGAAGATTTCTGCTAATACAGAGATTGCACGCTGAACCGGATTCAGGTTCTGTTTTGCCGCTACTTTGGCCTGATCTTTTGAAACACCCTCGACTCCTGATATTTTTGCAAATTCATTATAAAACATGGCTACTTCATTACCAATAATGACTTGAAACTGTCCTGCCTGCGTAAACATTCCCTTGACACTCGGGATTTTCTCAATTGCTTTTTCGTCCGCTTGGGATGGATCGTTTAAAACAAAGCGCATTCTTGTGGCACAATGAGTGACCGCCGCAATATTTTCTTTCCCTCCGACGTCTTTCAACAGTTCAGTTGCATCTTTTTTGAAATCTGTCATGTAAATTGCTCCTTTCATTTTTAAACTTGTATATACAAGTTTCCTTTACAAGCTTATTCTAACGGCTAAAAAGAAAAAATGCAAGCGCTTTAAACGAAATAAATTATATTTTTATTTTCACAAATTTATCATTGCAGAAATCGCCTGGTAAAATGGCGAAAAAAATGCAGGCGCAAAACTCTTTGAGCTTTGCGCCTGTATTTCCTGCATCTGATCAACTTTTAAAGCTGTTCTTCCTCTTCTTGCAGTGCCTCGCTTATGATCGCTACTCCTTGCTGAATTTCTTGCTCTGAAAGAGTCAGCGGCGGCAATAAACGAATGACTTGCTGACCTGCCCGCAAAACAAGCAATCCTTTGTTTTGCATTTTTTTCATTTTTTCAGCCACGTCTCCCCTTACTTCAATACCGATCATCAGACCTAAACCGCGAACAACTGCTACTTCGTTTAAAGGTAGAACTTTTTTCTCTAATTCATTCTTTAGAACAACAGATTTTGCTTGAACGCCCTCAAGGAAACCCGGCTTTTTAAGTTCATCTAAAACAGCAGAGGCGGCAGCCATCACTACCTTGTTTCCCCCAAAAGTAGAACCATGAGAGCCAGGCCCAAAAGCTCCGGCCAATTCCTTCTTTACCAGCATTGCTCCAACTGGCAACCCATTGCCTAGTCCTTTTGCCAGCGTGAAAATATCCGGATTTAAGCCATAAGCTTCAAAAGAATAAAGATAGCCGGTTCTTCCCATCCCTGTCTGGATCTCATCAATGATCAATAAAATATTTTTTTCTTGACATTTTTTTTGCAGCGCTAATGCCCATTTTTTATCGGCAGGAACCACTCCCCCTTCGCCTTGGATCAATTCCACCATCACTGCCGCAGTTTTTTCGTCTAACTTTTCTAACGCGGGAAAATCATTATAGGGAAGATAATGAAAATCCGGAACTAATGGTTCAAACCCGTGATGGATCTTTTTCTGTCCCGTCGCTGACATGGCTGCATAGGTCCGACCATGGAAGGAGTTATCGAAAGAAACGATTTTGCTCTTTTGAGTATATTTTCTAGCCAGCTTGATTGCCGCTTCATTAGCTTCAGCTCCGCTATTGCAAAAATAGCTCACATAAGTTTCATCGAGCGATAACTTGCCTGCAACTTCTTCTTGTAAAGAATTTTGATAAAGATTAGGCATATGCCAAATTTTCTGCATCTGCTGATCGACTGCTTGCTGAATTTTTGGATGACCATAACCCAAATTGACCACACCGATCCCGCTGGTAAAGTCAAGATAACTTTTCCCAAATTGATCTTTGACAAAGGTTCCCTGCCCAGTCATGATCTCTATGGCATCCCGTGAATAATTTTGAAATAAATGGCTCATATTTTCTCCTCTTCTTTTGTTATGACTGTTCCCTGATGCTGCAATTCATTGGTAATATGAATTTGACCCACACCTGCTATTAAAGCAGCTCTGGCACTTTCTAATTTTGGGATCATGCCGCCCGTGATCACTTCTTTACCGATCAGATGAATGATTTCTTTTCCTGAGATCTTATCCAGCCACTGTCCGGCTTTTTTTATGCCGGGCACATCCGTTAATAGATAGAGTTCATCTGCCTGCATAGCTGCCGCTATTTTACATGCTACTGCATCCGCGTTCACATTTAACCATTCATTTTCATCGGTCATGGCCAGCGGCGCGATAACCGGCAAATAACTTTTTGCTAACAAATCATGTAAGATATCGACCTTTACTTGGGTGCCCTGACCGACGAACCCAATTTTCTGTTGATCAATGGGTCGTCCGACCAGTAAATGATCATCAGCCGCATTCAATCCCACTGCTTTTAGACCCATTTGCTGAAAAAGTGCGGTGATCTTCGGCTGGACTTGACCGATCAACACCATTTGTGTCACTTCCAAAACCTCTTTAGTTGTTACGCGCAGCCCCTCTTTGATCGTGATCGGTAAACTAATTTTCTCCATCATTTCGCTGATGTAATGACCCCCGCCATGCACGATGATGATACGAGCAGCTTCGCTTTGCCACTTGCTTATTTGCTCAAAAAAAACCGCAGTTAAATTATCACTGGCTACTCCGCCAATTTTTACTATAATCGTTTTTTTCATTTTATCCCCTCATCAGGTGTGATAACAAGCATTGATTTCTACATATTTGTAAGTTAGATCGCAGCCCCAGGCGATCCCGGCCGCTTGGCCCATTTTCAGATCGACCTCGATGCAAACTGTATCCTGCTTCAAAACCGACAGCATCGATGATTCATTAAACGGAACCGGCTGACCATTTTTCAGCACCTCTTGATCGCCCAGAGAAATATCCACAACTTCCGGCTGAATTTTGGGTCCAGCATAGCCAATAGCACAAATGATCCGCCCCCAATTAGGATCTTCCCCAAAAATAGCTGACTTGACTAGTGATGAACCTACCACTTTTTTGGCGATCATCCTAGAACTTTCTCGATCGATTCCATTTTTTACACTTACTTCGATCAATTTAGTGGCCCCCTCACCATCACGAGCCACTTTTTTTGCTAGAGTTTGCGCAACAAAATGAAACATTTCGACAAAAGCAGTATATTCAGGAGTCCCTTTAAGGATCTCCTCATTTTCAGCACAGCCATTGGCCATAATGATCACCATATCATTCGTTGAAGTATCTCCATCGATCGTAATTTGATTGTAAGTCGCATCCACTGTCGTTTTTAATAATTCTTGCAACAGTTCGCCTGAAATAACCGCGTCTGTGGTGATAAAAGAAAGCATCGTAGCCATGTTGGGATGGATCATTCCAGAACCTTTGGCAACCCCTGACATCGTCACTGTCTTACCTTTGACCACTGTTTCTACAGTGATCTCCTTTGTCACTAGATCCGTTGTTAAAATCGCCTGATGAAATCCATAACTGTCGCCGGATTCAACTTGCAAAGCTTCGATACCGTTTTGAAGTGTTTTCATAGGCAGCAAATGTCCAATAACACCCGTTGAAGCGATCCCGACGTTATTTGGTTCGATCCCTAATTTTTCCGCGGCCATTTTTTGACAACTCTCTGCATCCTTTATTCCTTGCTCACCAGTACAAGCATTGGCAACGGCAGAATTCACTAAAATAGCCTGCAGCGTTTGACCGTGCTCGATCGCTTTTCGAGTAATACTGATTGGCGCCGCTTTTACTTGATTTGTAGTATATACAGCAGCGGCATTCGCTACAACATCTGAAACGATCCAACCTATATCTTTTTTCTTTTTCTTCAATCCGCAATGCAATCCGTCCGCATGGAAACCTTTCGGAGAGGATATTGTGCCTTCTATTATTTTCATTTTTTCTTTCATCCTCACTATTATGGATAAACAGGCAGCATCCTTAAGCCCATCTCTTGAGGATAACCTCCTATTATATTTAAATTTTGAACCGCTTGCCCGGCAGCGCCCTTGACTAGGTTATCGATCACTGTGACCATCGTTAATATATTCGTTGCTTGATTATAGGCCAAACCAATATCACAAAAATTCGAACCGATAACTTGCTTGAGTACTGGATAATGCCCTTTTTCTTGAATCCGTATAAAAGGATCCGCTGCATAAGCTGCTGAAAAAATATCATAAAAATAATCCGTTGATGCTTTTTCTTTAGGACGAACATAGGTAGTGGCAAAGATCCCTCGTGATACCGGAATGAGAGAAGTTGAAAATTGCAAAGCCGGGATCGCTTCATCCCACTTTTGCAGCTGTTGCATGATTTCAGGAATATGCTGATGAGTATTCATCTTGTAAAGAGTCATATTTTCATTGACCTCAATAAAATGACTGCTGCTGCTTAATTTTTTCCCTGCTCCGGAAAGACCTGATTTGGCATCTACAATGATCGAATCAGGCTCTATGAGCTTTTTTTGAACTAAAGGAGCCAGGGATAATAAGGCAGCGGTCGCATAGCAGCCTGGATTCGCCACAAGCTTTGCCTCCTTATCCTTGCGAAACTCTGCAAGGCCATAGACCGCCTGCTGCAAGAACTCTAAAGGCGCCGCTTTTTTCCCGTACCATTTTTGATAACTCCCGGCTTTTTTTAACCGAAAATCGCCTGACAAATCTATCACTGGAAAACCTGCTCGAATAAAAGGCAAGGCCATTTCCTTAGAGATCCCAGACGGAGTCGCAAAGAAAACCAAATCACTCGCTGCCATGATTTTTTCTGGATCCACTGACTCTATAGGCAAATCTATCAAGCCTTTTAGATGAGGATAGTCTACTGAAATTTCTTGTCCCACAGCTGTCTGACTATGAATGGACCGGATTTCAACTTGTGGATGTTGTCGCAAGATCCTGACTAACTCTAAACCGCTATATCCTGTGACACCAACAATTGAAACTTTCATGAAACTTCCTCCTTATTTGATAATGATAGTTCACATTATAAAGAGATGAGCAGGTGTTGTCAATTGATTTTATTAGCATTTTTGAATTTTTATCCATATTTATGCAATTTTAAGCTTAATTTTTGAATTTTTTTTCTAATATTATATTTTTTATACAATCTGCAGATAGCAGTTCAAATAACAAGAGATCCCCTTTCAAATTTTGAATACTTCCAAAATAAACAATAAAAAAAAGCTTCTCTCAAAGTTATTTGAAAGAAGCTTTCATGATAAGTGAAAATTTTACTTACGAATAAACAAGAGGCCAAAATCAACTTCTTCAGAAATAAGACGAACACTTTTGATCCAATCTCATTTAATTGAAAACGGATGTCCGATCACCGCATCTTCCGGCAAAACTAAGATTCCTTTTTCTTTAGGAGCATTAGGAATCCCCAATTCTCTAGCTGAGCAAATCATCCCCTGGCTCGCGACACCGCGCAGATTTCCCGGCCAAATGATCAAACCATCAGGCATCATAGCCCCAACTCTTGCCACCACAACTTTTTGCTGTGCCTGAATATTCGGTGCCCCACAAACGATTTGCAGTGTTTCAGATGTCCCCGTATCTACTTGAGTGATCGATAGATGGTTTGAGTCCGGATGCTTTTCACAAGACAGAACCAACCCGACAGATAACTTAGGAGCATTATCACTAGTTAATTCCTCGGTAAAATCTGATGCTTTCACTTCTTGATTGATTTTTTCAAGCTGTACCTCAGAGATAAAAACTTGTCCCGTTCCTTTAATAGGCGACAGCCAGCGACTAACTCCAAACAGGTTCCAGCCGACTGTCGCCCCTGTTCCTTTTATGTAAACACGAGCTACCTTACCGCTTCGTTCGAAAGAAACTGCTTGACCTTTACTATCTGCAGTGACAACTAATAATACATCCCCAACGGCGTTTGGATTGTAACAATAAATCATCTGTGATCTCCCCTGATTACTTTTTTATTTCTTTTTCTGTTGTAGATCGAACGACTAACACATCACATTGGGCATTACGGATAATATAACTGCTTACACTTCCAGTCATTAATCGCTCTACAGCATTCAATCCGGACTGCCCTACCATGATCAAATCGGCATGATACTTCTCTGGTAATTCTTCGGCCATCACCGTCTTGGGTGAACCAAAAGTCAAAACGATTTCGATATTATCATAATGAACGGCCCTGGCATAATCCTTATATTCCTGCAGCATCTCTTTCGCCTGATCCGTTTCCTCCTGCATCAAGTTAGCATTCATGGCTGAATAGCCCATCACACCATAAATACGATTTTCAATCGTGTGAGCAACGATCACTTTCGCGTTGTTCCTGCGGCCTACTTCGATTGCCTTTTCGAAAGCTTCTTTCGCCTGATCACTGCCGTCTATCCCAACTAAAATCACTTGATATTCTTGTGTTTCCATGATCCAGACCTCCTCTTATTTAATTACAGAAGAAAGAAACGTGGTGATTTCTTCTTTGGTTTTGCGTTTTTTATTGACTAACCGGCCTTTTTCTTGCCCATTTTCAATGACAACAAAGCTTGGGATCCCCATGATATCCCATTTTTGACAGATTTCAATAAATTGATCCCGATCGACTTCATCAAATTGATAGTCTGGAAAAACCTCCTCGATCTCTGGCATGGCAGGTTTAATAAAACGACAGTCACCACACCAGCCGGCTGTAAAAAAGAAAACATGCTTCCCAGTTTCGATATCTTGGGCAAATTCTTCTAAAGTTGCTATCTGTTTCAATAAAAATCACCTACTTTCCATAAATAATCGTATTGACCGTCGACCGATCCAGCGAGCGTAAAACTTGGATCAGCATCTCTCTGGCAGCTTCAAAATCTTGAATATTGAACATGGTCTGATGAGTATGGATATAACGGCCGCAAACCCCGATCACTGCACTCGGGATCCCATCATTCATCCTATGGGCTGCACCAGCATCCGTACCGCCTTTTGAAACAAAATATTGATAAGGGATATGATGGGTTTCCGCGGTATCCAGCAAAAATTCACGCATATTTTTTTTTGTGATCATTCCCGGATCAAAAATACGCAGCAGAAAACCCTCTCCCAGATGCCCAAAAGTTTCCTTGCTTTCTGACAAATCATCGGCAGCAGAACAATCGACTGCAAAAAAAAGATCTGGTTTAAATTTATGCACCGCAGGACGCGCCCCGCGCAAACCGACTTCTTCCTGAACATTTGCGCCGGCGATCAAAGCAGCTGGAAGTTCTTCTTGCTGCAGCGCTTCTAGAGCTTCTAAGATCAAGGTGCAGCCGTAACGATTATCCCATGCTTTACTGATAATATTCTTTCCATTCGCCGTCTTTATCGTTTGAACATCTGGCACGATACTATCTCCCGGCCGGATCCCAAAGCTTTCAGCTTCAGCTTTCGATCCAAAACCGCCGTCAAACAAAATATCCGTGACCTCCACTTTTCCTTGTCCGGCTGTTCCTCTAAGTAAATGCGGCGGAACAGAGGAAGAAATCACTGGATAGTTTCCATCTCTTGATTTTAAAGTATAGCGCTGAGCCGAAACGACATAGGCGTTCCAACCGCCAAGCGGAGTGACTTGAAATA
>JAATEZ010000042.1 GCA_015655485.1 Lactobacillales bacterium
AAAAGCCGCTACCCCACTGATCAAACCGCCTCCGCCAATTGCAGAAAAAATATAGTCTGCCTGTTCAGCTTCTTCTTGCAGATCCTGGAATATCTCGACAGCCAGAGTTCCTTGGCCTGCCATGATATCCTTGCTATTAAAAGGATCAATAAAAGCTAAATTCTGTTTCGCTGCAAAAGCACGGGCAGCCTTGGCAGAAGCATCAAAAGTATCTCCAATCAATTGGATCTGAACGCTGTCCCCTCCAAAAAAACGCACTTGCGAAACTTTTTGATTAGGGGTAGTGGTCGGCATAAAGATCGTTGCCGTTACTTTCATTTTTTGACAGGTATAAGCCACTCCTTGTGCATGATTTCCTGCACTGGCACACACCACTCCTTTTTTTGCGACCTCTTTAGGTAATCTGCAGATCGCATAATAAGCTCCACGTAATTTAAATGAGCGAACTCTTTGCAAATCTTCTCGTTTAAGATAGACTTTGCAATGGTACTTTTGCGAAAGATAGCGGTCATATTGCAGCGGAGTGTGGCGGACAACCGATTTCAATACTTGATAAGCCGCCAGCACATCTTCTTTCCCAATTAATTTCTCTTCATCCAAATCCATTCACAACCTTTTTTTGCCTAATATCTAATCTTCTTGTGTCACAAACGGCATCATTTTCCGGAGTTCTGCCCCAACTTTTTCAATTTGCAGATCATTTTGTTCTTCACGCATTTTGTAGAATTTTTTAAATCCGGTCTTATAATCATCGGTAAATTCTTTTGCAAATTTGCCGTTTTGAATATCGGCCAGCACGGCTTTCATATTTTCTTTTACTTCTGGTCCAATCACTCTAGGGCCGGAAACATAATCTCCATATTCAGCCGTATTTGAGCATGAGGCCCGCATTTTTTGGAAGCCACCTTCATAAATAAGATCAACGATGAGCTTCATTTCATGACAAACTTCAAAGTAAGCTAATTCAGGCTGATAATCTGCTTCTACCAAAACTTCAAATCCCGTTTGGATCAATTGAGTCAAACCGCCCATCAGTACAGCCTGTTCGCCAAACAAATCCTCTTCTGTTTCTTCCTTAAATGTTGTTTCCAAGATACCGACCCGAGTACAGCCGATTCCTTTAGCATAAGACATGGCAAGTTCTCTAGTATTACCTGTTGCATCCTGGTAAACGGCGAATAATGCCGGAACAGCAAATCCCTGAACGAAAGTTCTGCGAACCAAGTGCCCCGGTCCCTTGGGAGCCACCATAAATACATTAACATCTTCTGGAGGCACGATCACTTTAAAATGAATATTAAATCCATGTGCAAAAGCAATTGCATTGCCTGCCGCTAAATTGGGCGCGATCTCCTTTTCATAAATTTCTCCCTGAACTTCATCCGGTGCCAAGATCATGATAATATCAGCAATTTTGGCAGCTTCGGCCACAGAATAAACATCAAAACCGTCATTACGCGCAGCCTTTGCTGAACCTCCTTCACGAATCCCGATAATTACATCATTCCCATTATCACGAAGGTTTTGAGCATGCGCATGCCCTTGGGAACCATATCCTACTATCGCAATTTTTTTCCCTTCCAAGCTATTTGTAGTTACTGAATCTTCATAGTACATTTTTGCCATTTTTACAGACCTCCAAAATTTTTATTTATCTCCAAAGCAGATGCTTTTAGATTTGTAAGTTAACTTTTGATAACTGAACTGATTTGCTGCTGCCGCTTTAATTATTTTGAACTGCGGGTAAAACCGGTCGTTCCGGTACGGGCCATTTGCTTGATGCCGTATGGCCGGACAATGTCCACAAAGGCGTCGATTTTGCTGCTGCTTCCCGTGACTTGAACAACTACTGTTTTTGAACCTACATCAACGATATTTCCGCGAAAGGGTTCAATCACTGAGAGAATTTCTGCACGTATTCCTGCCGGTGCGTTAAGCTTTACCAGTGCCAGCTCGCGTTCCAAATGCGGTTCATCCGAGATATCAGATACCTTTATGACATCAATTTGCTTATTTAATTGCTTAGTCACTTGTTCAATTTCATAAAGCGAATCAATCTGCACTACGATCGTGATCCTCGATATTCCCTTTTTTTCCGTGGGGCCAACGGAGATACTATCAATATTGAATTGACGGCGCGTAAGAACTCCGCTGATCCGGTTTAAAACACCAGAACTATTATTTACTATAGCTGTGATCATTCGTCGCATTTATTCCACCCCGATCATTTGATAATTTGGCTTGCCGGCAGGGACCATCGGCAACACATGCTCTGTAGTTGAAACAGCTACTTCTATCAATACTGAACCTTTTTCTTTAAAGGCAGCGATCAATTCTGCCTCTAATGTTTCTGAGCGGGTGATTTTTACCCCTTTGATGTGATAGGCTTCGGCCAACTTTATAAAATCAGGCTGCGTTTTGAACACTGACTGTGAATGACGTCCGCCAAAAAAACTTTCCTGCCATTGGCGAACCATTCCCAAAGATTGATTATTAAGCAGTACGAACTTGATATCGAGATGATATTCATTTAAAATAGCTAATTCCTGATTGGTCATTTGGAACCCGCCATCGCCTACAAATAGAACCACTTCTTTATCCGGCATCGCCAACTTTGCTCCGATAGCTGCCGGGATCCCAAAACCCATAGTTCCTAAACCCCCGCTTGTCACGAACTGATTTTGATATTTGAAGGGATAAAATTGTGCCGTCCACATCTGATGCTGCCCCACATCTGTTACAACGATCGCCTCGCCCTTTGTGATCTGCCCAATTATTTCAATAACTCGCTGCGGCTTAATCTCCGTTTGATTTTTTCGATCATAACTAAATGGATGCAAATGTTTTCGTGAAAGATTCACTTTTTTCCAATCATGACTGTTTGGGTGAACGATCTCAACACCTAACATTTTTTTCAGAGTTTCTTTCGCATCTGCGACGATCGGGATCTGGGTCTCGATGATTTTCCCGATTTCAGCCGGGTCTATATCTATGTGTGCCACCTTGGCATTAGGAGCAAATTCACCGGGCGCACTCGCCAAACGGTCATCAAATCGTGATCCTATATTTATCAGCAAATCACATTCCGTCAGAGCCATGTTAGCCGCAAAAGAGCCATGCATTCCTCCCATCCCCAGAAAAAGTTCATGATCATAGGGAATCGTTCCTAAGCCTAACAATGTCGTTAAAACTGGAATCTCATATTTTTCCGCAAATTCAATTAATTCTGGACTGGCTTTAGCATGAATGATTCCGGCTCCCGCCAAAATAACGGGTTTTTTTGATTTTTCTAAAACCTTCATTAATTTATTGATCTGCAGATTATTAGGCATGACTGTCGGCTGATAACTTGGTAATCTCACTTTATCCGATTTTGGACAGCTGGTTTCAATAATAGTCATATCCTTTGGCAAATCGATGACCACCGGACCTTTTCGACCAGTATTAGCAATATGAAAGGCTTCATTGATCACTCGCGGCAGTTCATTGATATCTCGAATTTGATAGTTGTTTTTTGTGATCGGCATCGTTAATCCCATAACATCCGCTTCCTGAAAGGCATCTTTACCGATCCCGGGCGTTGTAACTTGCCCAGTGAAAACCACCAGAGGAAGAGAATCACTCATCGCATCAGCGATTCCCGTCAATGCGTTCGTGGCTCCGGGTCCGCTGGTAACGATCACCACTCCCGGTTTACCAGTAACTTTTGCATAGCCCTCCGCTGCATGAACAGCACCTTGTTCATGACGCACTAGAATGTGAGGAATAGCCCCTTCATAAAGAGTATCGTATAACGGTAAGACTGCTCCGCCCGGGTAACCAAATATCATCTCAACCTTTTGTTTCTGCAATGCTTCGATCAATAGTGATGACCCATTCTTAGCCTCACCTGTTGTACACACTTCTGACATTATTTTCACCTCTATTTTTTGATTTATTCCTCTTCATCCTCTAGCAAGAATCGCGGAATGCGCATGACTCCGCCTGTATGAGCGGAAGTAACTAAAGCTGTGTAACGAGCCAAATAACCAGTTTTTACTTTTGCCTTAAAATGCGGCAATTTCTTTCGGCGTTCCATCAGTTCCTCATCGGAAACTTCTACATTCAGTGTTCGATTTGTCAAGTCGATCTCAATCAGATCACCATCATCGATCAGAGCGATCGGTCCGCCTGAAGCAGCTTCAGGCGAAATATGCCCAACAGCGATTCCCCGCGTTGCCCCGGAAAAGCGTCCATCCGTGATCAATGCAACATCTTTAC
>JAATEZ010000072.1 GCA_015655485.1 Lactobacillales bacterium
CTGTTTTTTTGCATGTTGCAAAAAAACGGCCGGCCCAAAAGTTAAAAAATTATAAAAACTCCTATGAAATCACTTTATAAAGGCTGATTTTAGTGGGAGTTTAAATTTTTTGATTTTGTTGTCTTGGCTAAAAATAAGGCTTTTGGGTCGGCCGCGTGAAGGAAAATACCAAGAGAAAATCTTTTTTGAGGAACGTAAAAAAAAGGCCGGATTTGAAAAACGGTCTAGGAATGCTGATCTCAAGTTCCGTAGCAAATCTGGCCTGCAGAATAATAATTGTCGATTTTCCGGAGCAGGAACGTACGCTGATTCAACTGCCGCTTTATTTTTTTCCCGGAATTGGGAGGCTTTGTTCGCTTCAGACGATCATATTCGATTGTTTTTAACTATTATCCAAATTTTGATTGTTGTGTTAATATAGTGAAAAGCTTGAAAATATTTTCATTTTTGCAGAAAGAAACTGGACTGCTGCAGAAAAATAACATCAAAGAGGGGAGAAGACATTGAAAAACATTCAGCAGCTGCAAACTTTTTTAAAGGATCGGAAGATCGCTGTGGCCATTATTACTGATCCGGATTCCATTGTTTATTATAGCCGGTATGCTTGTGAAAGAAGTGAAAGAATTTCAGCACTGCTCGTTTTTGCAGATAAAGAAAGTGTGTTTTTTTGCCCGGAAATCGAATTTGATTTAGTCCTTGCTTCTAAATGGCAGGGAAAATTCTTTGGCTACACTGATAATGAAGATCCCTATAAAAAATTGGCTGAGTACTTTCTCGATCTTGCAGTTGTACCGCAAAAAATATTAATAGAAGAAACTCATTTGACACTTGATCGGAAAGCGGGATTGGAACAAATATTTCCGGCGGCAGCGTTTGTATTTGGTTCGGGTTTTGTAGCACAACAGCGGATGATCAAAAATAATGAAGAAAAGATTATTCTAAAAAAAGCTGCAGCATATGCTGATACAGCGGTTGATTTTTTAGCAAAGAATCTTCAGGCGGGACAGACAGAAGCGGAACTGGTCCGGCTGGTCGAGCAGTACCTCAGCGGCCTGGGACTAAAGCAAATGACTTTTCCAACCTCGGTTTATTTTGAGGGAGATACGCTGCAGGAGAATTCTCTGGTTTGCATTGACTTGGGTGTTGTTTATCAAAATTATTGCTCTGATATCACTCGAACACTGGTTTTTGGCCAGATAACCAAACAACAGCGGGAAGTATACGAGGTTGTTTACCGAGCTCAGAGCGAAGCGATCAGACAGGCAGTCAAGGGAAGGCGGGCAAGCGAACTGGATACCATCGCCAGAAAAATCATCACCGAAGCCGGATACGGGGAATATTACCCGCACAGACTGGGTCATGGTCTTGGTCTCAGCGGTCATGAGAAACCGGCACTTTCACAGCTGGATGATACTGTTTTGAAACCGGGGATGGTGATAACGATCGAGCCGGGAATTTATCTTCCGGATATTGCTCATGTCCGAATAGAAGATATGCTCCTTGTGACGGAAACCGGCAATGAAATTTTAACCAGTTACCCTAAAAAAATAGCTGTTGAATAAAGTTGTGTTGAGAAAAAAGAAAAGTTTTTTTGTTTGGTATTCTTTGTAAAAGAACGCGGGTATTTGCAAATGAAATAAGAAAAGGAGAGAAGAAAAATGTCTGAAAAACAAGAAAAAATAGTTAAAAACTATGCTGATTCAACCGTTTCAAGTATTGTACTGGTGGGATTATTTGCAGCAATTATTTATTTGGGTATTCAATTTTTTAGAATTCCGTTACCGGCAGCAGTCGGCGCTCCATTTATTCATTTCGGCAATTCTTTAGTGGTTCTGGCCGTGTTGTTTTTGGGGCTTAAAAGAGGAGCGATCGCAGGTTCGATCGGATTAGGTATTTTTGATGTTTTAAACGGCTATGCTGCCGAGGCGCCCATCATTATTATTGAAGTGGTGGTGGTTGCCTTTATTGTGACCAAGACCTTTGCTCTGTTGAAAAGAGATGATTCAAAAATCAGCAATATAACGATCGTAGCAGTCGCGGCCGGACTGACAAAAATTGCACTTTCTTTTGTGGAAGGGCTGATCAAGTTGTTGGTGGCCGGCAGTTCCTTTGGCCCGGCAGCAGTTAACTCGTTTATCAGTCTGCCGGCAACGGCGATCAATTCAGTGTCGACAGTCATTATCGTATCACTTTTATATTTCCCAATCAAAAAGGGACTAGATGTTTTTGCCGATAAAACCGGCAGCGAGAGCTAAAGCTGATTTTTTAACAGAAATGGGAGAAGGAAATGTCTGCGCTGATTGAAACTCAAAATTTGATTTACCGCTACCGTGCGGCTTCAGAAAACTTATTGAAGGAAGTGAACCTTGCTTTTGATGCCGGTTCATTTACAGTGGTACTGGGTGCCAATGGTTCAGGAAAATCAACCTTGTTGAAGCATTTTAATGGATTGATCCTGCCAACTTCCGGATCGGTGCTGATAAATAGTCAGGATACGGCCAATCGTGAAAATTGGCTGGATATCCGTCAAAATGTCGGGCTGGTTTTTCAGAATCCGGAAAACCAGATCGTATCCACGATCGTTGAAGAAGATGTGGCTTTTGCTCTGGAGAATCTGGGAGTGGACAGAAAAGAAATCCGCAAGCGTGTGGATGAATCGCTAAAAACTGTGGGGATGTATGCCTACCGTCTGCATCCGCCTTACAAACTTTCAGGTGGACAGAAACAGCGCGTGGCGATTGCCAGTATCTTAGCAATGCGTCCGCGTTGTATTCTTTTTGATGAGGCCACTTCGATGCTTGATCCGCAGGGAAGAAAAGAAATTATGGCGATCATTCGCACTTTAAATAAACAATATGGCGTAACGATCATTATGATTACGCATTTAATGGAAGAAGTAATCGGGACAGACCGCATCGTTGTACTGGATAAAGGAACCGTTGTTTATGATGATTTGCCGCAAGAAGTGTTTCAGCATGTTGAAGACATTGAGAAGCTTGGGTTGACGGTTCCCATTGTGACAAAGCTCGCTGATCTTTTAAAAAAGGAGGGAGTTTGTTTAAGTGAGGACACTCTGCTGGATGAGTCCCAATTTACTCAGGCGGTAAAACAGTACATGGAGGGAAAAAATGGCACTTTTAAGGACTGAAAATGTTGATTATGTCTATGGTGCCGGCACACCTTTTGTGCAGACGGCATTGGCTCAAATCTCGTTTTCTTTGGAAAAAAATGAATTTGCCGGTATGGTCGGAGCAACAGGTTCAGGGAAATCGACCTTGATAAAATTATTGAATGGTCTGCTTCGCCCCAAAAACGGGCGTGTCTTCTTCCAAGAACAGGATATTTGGAAAAAGGGCTATGATTTACAAGCCTTGCGCTTTTCAGTCGGCCTTTCCTTTCAATATCCGGAGCATCAGATTTTTTCTGATACGGTAAGAGAAGATATTGCCTATGGATTAAAAAATCAGGGGATTTCAGAAGACTTATGGGATGAAAAAATCAGAGAAGCAATCGAGATCGTGGGACTGGATGAAAGTTATTTATCCAAGTCTCCTTTTCGGCTTTCGGGCGGAGAAATCAGACGGGTAGCTTTGGCCGGGACAATGGTGGTAAAGCCGCAGGTATTGGTTCTGGATGAGCCGACTGCCGGTTTGGATCCAATCGGGAGAAAAATGGTTTATCATGCGCTGAAACGTTTCCAGAAAGAGTCTGAAAGTACTATTCTGGTGGTCTCTCATAGTATGGATGATGTCGCCGAGTATGCGGATTCGCTGATAGTGATGGATCATGGCAAAATTGTCGATAAAGGGACGCCGGCGCAGATTTTCGCAAATACAGCAAACCTGGAAAAGACTGGTCTGGCGGTTCCTGAGGTTACCAGACTATTAAAGAAAATCAAGACGGCGGGTTTTTCGGTTCAGGATACGATTTATACTATGGAAGATGCAAAAAATGAGCTGCTCAAGCTGCTGAAGGGGGAAGTCAAAGATGAATGATGTGATCATAGGTCAATACATTCCTGAAAATTCCCGCATTCACCGACTGGATCCGCGGACGAAAATTCTTTTAACGTTTGTATGGATTTTAACGATTATTTTGACAAACAAGCTCTTGAATTTTGGTCTTATCATCCTTTTTTTGTTGCTGATTATTCAGCTGGCCAAGATTCCCGGCAAATCCGTCTGGAATAGTGTCAGGCCGATACTGCCGATTATTTTATTTACTTCTTTTTTCAACTTGATCTATACCAAAGGCAGTGTAATAGGGTCTTTTTATTTTCTGGAAGTGACACAGGAAGGAATCAGAATATCTGTTTTTCTGACTTTAAGGATCCTTTTGATCGTTACCGGTTGTTCTCTTTTGACCTTTACCACCTCGCTAACAGCCATCACAGACGGTTTAGAAAGCTTATTGTCGCCATTGAAAAAATGGGGAGTAAAAGTCAATGATATTTCCATGATGATCACGATTGCCATTCGTTTTATCCCGGTCCTTTCTGAAGAAATCAATAAAATAAAAGAGGCTCAGATGGCTAGAGGAGCTTCTTTTGAAAGTAAAAAATTTCTCGGAAAAATCAGAGGGATTTTACCAATTCTGGTGCCGCTGATCTACTCGGCTTTCAGGCGGGCTTATGAGCTTACAACAGCCATCGAATGCCGCTGCTATAATCATGAGATCGAACGGACAAAGATGAACAGGCTGGGCTATCAGAAAGGCGATATCGGTGCGTTTGGAATCTTTATCTTTTTATTTGTAGGTATCGTAGTGAGCCGTTTTATTTAATTGATGAGAAAAATACGGGATTGAAAGGTGCATTAAAAATGACGGATGGCAGTATCAGATTTAAGCAATTATTTGCAGTAAAGAAAAATTCAGCCCCTGTTGTAACTGCCTGGAAGCATTTTATTGAGGCGGAAAATAATTCTGCAAACTTGGCGGAGGCGCTGATTGCTTTTCAGAAAAAATACCAGTGGGATTTTGTGAAAATCAATCCGAGTGCGACCTATTATGCGGAAGGATTTGGAAATAAATACGATTTTGATGCTTACAGCGATGTTTTGCCCAAGCTGTTGGACTATCCAATTAAAAACAGCCGCGATTTGGATTTTTTTGCTGCGAATTGCGAACTTGATTTTGAACCCTTCGAAGCACAGATCGATACGGCCAAAAGAGTCAGAGCGGGTCTGGGAGATACGATCCCGATTATTCAAACCTTATTTTCTCCTCTCTGCATTTTAACTTTTTTAGCAGGACATAACCCTTATCCCGGAGCAGTTCCGCCGTCAGAAGGAAAGCGAAGCAGACTTCTGCTTTTACTGGAGGAAAATCCTGTGGGGGCGCACAAAGCCCTGGAGATGATCACAGCGGTTCTACTGGAATACGTTGATTTGATCTTAGATGCAGAAATAGACGGATTCTTCTACAGCATTTTTGGACATGGGAATACAAACGAACTGTCGCAAAAAAAGTACCAAAAGTTTTCACAGCCGTATGATAAAAAGATTTTTGAGGCGATACATAAAAAAAATGGGGTAGTGATGCTGCATACCTGCGGGCCTTTTTCTCATCCCGAGTATTTTGCCGCTCTGCCTAATGTGGATATTATTCATTGGGCCGACCATGACGAAGGAAACCCTTCATTAAGGCAGGACGAGTGGCTGGAGGGAAAAATACCGGCAGGCGGTGTTGACCAGCGTCTGTTTTCAACTGGAGCTGTGGCAGAAATCGCTGATCAGGCTCGTGCGGCCATCCATGAGAGAAAAAGTGCTCCGTTTGTCTTGACTGCCGGCTGCGGACTGCCGGTAAATACCACCGAGGCGGCACTTTGGGCACTGCGAAAAAGCGTGGAAGAAAATCCGTAATAAAAAATTTAAAAAAGAAACCATACAATTTGCGGAACAGAAGAATGGATAATTTTATCGTAATATTCTTTATATGAAAAATTTTCGTGAAACTGTCAGGCATCAGATTAAAATTCATTCTAAAAATGGGCGGGGATAAAGCTTTGAATATCCGTGCCTTTTTTTTTGCAAAAAATCATTTTATGCCGATTGTCCCAACCGCTTTTGAATAGTTTTTTTAATTCGTTTCAAGAAAGCCGGATGAGTTTACACAGCTATTGCTCTGAATAGATCAGATCATTTACTACCTGGATTTGACAATTCATTGAGAAAAAACTATACTTCAATTTGTGTTACAACACCGTAGTTCGAGACCTGCCTACGCAAAAAAACTAAAGGAGAAATGAATATGTCAGAGAAACAGTCAGATCTATCACAACTAACACATCTTGGCCACACAACCGCTTATCTCACTGATTATGCCCCGGAAGTCCTGGAGACTTTCAACAACAAACACCCCGGCAATGACTATTTTGTTAAATTTAACTGTCCGGAATTCACGAGTCTTTGTCCGCTTACCGGTCAACCGGATTTTGCGGCGATCTATATTTCCTATATTCCCAACCGAAAAATGGTAGAAAGCAAGTCGCTAAAACTATATCTTTTCAGTTTTCGCGGACATGGGGCTTTCCATGAAGATTGTATCAATATTATTATGAAGGATTTGATCCGCCTGATGGAGCCTAAATATATTGAGGTTTGGGGAAAATTTACCCCCAGAGGCGGGATCTCGATCGATCCGTACGCAAATTTCGGCAAAACGGGAACAAAATGGGAGACTATGGCTCAAACGCGTCTCTTTAGTCATGATCTGTATCCCGAGAAAGTGGACAACAGATAGATGAAAAAAGAAATGGAAAAAGCCATAGTTATTTTTTCGGGTGGTCAGGATTCGACCACTTGTTTGATTCAAGCGATTCAACAGTACGGCATTCAAAATGTAGCGGCTGTCAGTTTCAATTATGGACAGAGACACAAGATAGAACTTGAAAAAGCGGCCTGGATCGCAAAAGATTTAGGAGTTGAACAAATAGTTCTCGATACAACATTAATGAATATGATTACTCACAACGCCTTGATGGATGATCATGAACAGATCGAAAAAAAAGCAGATCAGAACTATCCCAATACTTTTGTCGATGGACGCAATGCCCTGTTTATTCTGTTGTCAGCGATCTATGCCAAATCGCATGGGATTCGGCACATTATTACCGGGGTCTGCGAAACAGATTTCAGCGGCTATCCCGATTGTCGTGATATTTTTATCAAATCAATGAATGTCACGCTGAATTTAGCCATGGATTACTCTTTTCAGCTTCATACTCCTTTAATGTATCTGACCAAAGCACAAACTTGGGCTTTAGCTGACAAGTTAGACTGTCTGGATTATATCAAAGAAAATACACATACCTGCTATGAAGGAGTGGAAGGCGGTTGTGGGCACTGCCCGAGCTGCCGGTTAAGAAATAAAGGCTATGAAGAATATTTGGCCGGCAGGGGGGCGCAAATCAGATGAAAAATATTAATTATTTAACTAAAAATGCCATTCTTGCAGCTTTATATGTAGCTTTAACTTTAGTCTTGGCGCCGTTTTCATTCGGACCGGTACAGATCCGTATTGCCACGGCACTTTACCAGCTGGTTGTTTTAGACAAACGTTTTTACGCGGGAATGGTTTTAGGTGTTTTTATTGCTAATTTGTTCAGCCCCTATGGATGGATCGATTGTTTAGCCGGCCTGGCAGTGACCGGCGGCGGTTTGGCTGCAGCTGTTCTTTTAACGAAAAACATAAGAAAATTATCGGTCCGCTGTCTGATTACCGGAATTTGTGTAACGGTTCCAATGATTTTTGTCGCCTGTGTTCTGAAATTTGTCGGTAATGTCCCGCTCCCGTTGTTTGTTATTTATCTGTATGTGATGATTGGCCAGGCGGCTGCTCAGGTGATCGGCTATTTATTCGTTATTTTAGCGGCGCCCCACATATCCAGACAAGAAAAGAAATAAACAGGAGTTTCCAGCAATTATAGTCTGCAGACGGACTGTCGACAGTATTCACTATTCATTAAACTTGGCAAAATAGAGGTGATTTTTTTGTGATTCCTCTCTAGTAAAACACTTTTATAAGAAATTCAGATAAGAGAACGAACGCAAGAAAGTAAAAATCAAAATTAATACACAAAGATGGGTCAAAAATGTTCAGCTTCGAGAATAAAATGAAATATCCGAAAAAACTGCTTTTGACCCGACGCTTATTCGTATTTGAGGCCGGCTCATTCATTTAAATGGATGGGTCGGCCTCATTGAATTCTGTAGATTTTAAAAAATAAAATACAAATGAAAAGTCATTTATTTACTCCTTGTTTTCATTTTCGTGAAAGGTTTCATGAGATTCCAAATAGAAGCTGCCGATTCTTTGTCAATTTATTTGATCTGTTTCAAAAAAGCGTTGGATTTCAGCTGCAGCGGCTTCACAACTGTCTGAGGCGTGGACTAAATTTTGAAACGAATCAAAAGCGTAGTCCCCTCTGATGGTTCCGGGATCCGCCTCAAAAGGACTGGTTTTTCCAATCATTTTACGAACTACAGCAACCGCTTTTTCTCCTTTAAGGATCAAAAAAACGGCTGGTGAATCTGTCATATAAGTGATCATATCGTCAAAAAAATCTCTTTCCTTGATGTACGCATAATGTTCTTCTGCTTTTTCACGAGTCATCTGTTCCATCTTCATTTTTTTTATAGATAAATTCTTCTTTTCAAAGCGGCTGATGATTTCGCCTGTCAACCTTCTTTTTACAGCATCCGGCTTAAGTATCACAAGAGTTTCTTCCATAAGTTCATTTTCCTTTCTTGGATAAATTGATTCAAAATCAAAAAGGTTAAAAAACACTGAACAAATCCAGTCAATTTCCGATTTTCAGCACGGTCAAAGCAAAAGTTTTTAATATGATCGTAAATCTCGGATTTAAAGAATCCTAAAAAACTTTCAACATATTTATTATACCAGATAGATCATCAGATCATCAGACTTCATTAAATTTAAGTCAGGTGTCAATTGCCGGTAAAATTTGTTAGAATAAAGAAAAGATCTGCTACTGATCATTAGTTTGGAGGGGAAAAAAACGAAAAGAAAAATTTTTGCCGCTTTTTTCATTATGTTCCTGTGTGGGATAGTGAGCGGCTGTAAAAACTCTAAAAGCAGTAAGACGGATGAGAGCAATACCAGCACTCAAACAAGTGCAAGTTCATCTGTTTCCTCAAAGTCTGAGCAGTCAAAAATACCCACTCTTTTTATTCATGGGTATCAAGGGACGGCTAATTCTTTTCATGGGATGCTGACTAGATTAGAAAAGGACAATTGGGGCAAAAAAGTCTTAACGATCACTGTTCAAGCGGATGGAACTGTGGCCGCAGATGGTGCTTGGACAGTCGAGAAAAATAATCCTATGATCCAAGTATTATTTGCGGATAATCAAAATAATGAATGGAATCAGGCCGATTGGATCAAAAATGTTTTACAGTATCTGCAGGAAAAGGATCAAGTAACGAAAGTCAATCTCGTTGGTCATTCCATGGGAGGTGTTGCAAGTCTGCGCTATTTAACCGCTTATGGAACAGATGCGGCATTGCCCATTGTCAAAAAATTCGTTGCGATCGGTGCGCCTTTCAATGATTTTGTCTCGGGCAATGAGAATCAGACGATCGCTGATTTAAACAGCAGC
>JAATEZ010000080.1 GCA_015655485.1 Lactobacillales bacterium
GGAATCGCTTTTGTCCCGCAATCTGCTCCGGATTCAGTTCACCTTTGGGGTACGACCGTTGGCGGGCTGGACGTGTTATCGCGAGTGATTTGGGGAGCTCAGACTGCTCTTGTGGCGATTATTATCGCGGTTGTAGCCTCTTTGTTTTTTGGAACGGTTCTAGGTCTTATTTCAGGATATTTTGGCGGTCTGCTTGATAAAATATTAGTTGCGGTGGCCGATGCTATTTATTCTTTTCCATCCTTATTACTGGCCATTGTTCTTTCAATCATGCTGAATACGAACGGCGGCAGTGTTTTCGGCGGAATTATGTCAGCCGGCATTTCCATCACTGTAGTTTTTGTTCCACAATATTTGCGTGTGGTAAGAGCCGAAGTCATGAAGGTAAAAACAGAGGCGTATATTGATTCTGCCAAAGCGATTGGTGCTTCCACTTCCAGGATTTTATTCCGCCATGTTTTGAAAAATTCCACTCGAACTTTACCGGTGATCATCACGATGAATGCGGCAGAAGCCATTTTGACCCTTGCTGGACTCGGTTTTTTAGGTTTAGGGATCGAACCGTCAGCTGCAGCTGAATGGGGCTATGATTTGAATCGTTCCATCTCAGATGTAACCGCCGGGATCTGGTGGACTTCTATTTTTCCTGGTTTAGCGATCGTTATTGTGGTCATCGGCATTACTTTATTGGGCGAAGGTCTGAACGATTTGTCGGATCCAAGACTTCGAATTAGAAGAAAACCAACTCCGTTTAAAAAGGAGGAGGAGATCAAATGACAATTGGAACAGAAAAGTCAACAGATGTTGCGCGTATCGAGCATCTTAAGGTTCGTTTCAGTACGGATAATGGCGATTTTGATGCTGTTGAAGATACCTCATTGACCATCAATGAAGGGGAAATACTGGCTTTGGTGGGAGAATCGGGTTCCGGAAAATCTGTCACTGCCAAAACTTTGCTGCAAATGCTGCCAGAGTCATCCATTGAGTCCGGGACTGTGTTGCTACGGTCTTCTGAAAATGGTTTGCAAGATGTTCATGCTCTTTCGTATCATGAGCTGCGGGAAATCCGTGGAACAACTGCGGCAATGGTCTTTCAAGAACCTTCTACTGCCTTAAATCCCGTTTATAAAATTGGTTGGCAGATTGCCGAAGGAATCCGCGCCCATGCGGATTTATTTGAAGGGAAAAAATTATCAAAGGCTGAGGCGAAAACCAAAGCCGTCGATATTTTACGAAAAGTCGGCATTCCGGATCCGGAAATTCGTGTCGATTACTATCCGCACCAATTTTCTGGTGGTCAAAAACAGCGGATCGTCATTGCCCAGGCACTGGTACTTGGTTCAAAATTGATTATTGCCGATGAACCAACCACAGCACTCGATGTAACGGTCCAGGCAGAAATTTTGGAACTTTTAAAATCTATTCGGCAAGAATTTAATACCTCTATTTTGATCATTACCCATAATATGGGAGTGGTCGCTGATATGGCTGATCGAGTGATTGTAATGAATCAGGGGAAAATAGTCGAATCCGCCGATGTTTTTGAATTATTTGATCATCCGCAAGACCCTTATACTAAAAAGCTGCTGGCCGCTGTTCCAAAGATTGATGATAAGACGCGGCGGGCCAGCACTAGAAAAACACCGTTAACAATTGATCCGGATCTGGATGCGAACCCGGATGATGTGGTGATCCAAGCAGAAAATATCAGTGTTGTCTATCCAGGACAAAAAGGCCATAAAGAATTTGTTGCGGTTGATCATGTGTCTTTTGAAATCCGCAAGGGAGAAGTCATGGGTTTAGTCGGCGAGTCAGGCTCAGGAAAGTCCACGATTGGTCGTGCCATAATAGGTTTATCACCATTTTCAGGTGATTTACGTGTTTATGGCAAAGTGTTGTCAAAACTTAATTCAAAAGAACGTCGACAGTTGCGGCAACGAATCGGCTACGTTTTTCAAGATCCTTTTGGTTCATTCAATCCTTTACTGACACTTGGCGAAGCCATTGCCGAGCCGATGATCGTTGCCGGGACCAATCATCCGTCGGGACTGGGCGTTGCTAATTTAAAAGCTGCTATACCGCGGATTCAAGAACTTCTAGAAATGGTAAGATTACCAAAAGATTTTGCCAATCGTTTTCCGCATGAATTATCTGGCGGACAAAGACAGCGGGTCGGACTTGCCAGAGCTTTGGCTTTGCAGCCGGAATTTATTATTGCCGATGAGCCTACTTCGGCACTTGATGTCTCTGTGCAGGCAGAAATCTTGAAACTTTTCTTGGATTTACAGGATGAATTGCAGTTTTCTTGTCTTTTCATTTCGCATGATTTGGCGGTCATTGATATGGTATCAGATTTTATCTCTGTGTTGTATCATGGACAAATCGTTGAAAAAGGCACTGGCGGTCAGATCCTTACGAATCCGCAAGATGAGTATACCAAAAAACTTCTGTCTTCTTTACCAATCCCGGATCCAAGACTGCAGCGAATCCCCAGATAGTAAGCAGAACGTTTTGCTTCGGGTAATTAGAGAAGGCCAACAAAAATTACTTTTCAAATTTTTAAGATTCTTTTTAACTGGCTTTGCTCAAGAAATTCAATAAAATAGTTATCAATCAGCTAAGCAGAATTTTTGTTTAACTGGTTGTTTGCTATTTTGTTTAGCGTGGAAATTTTAAAAGGAAAAGAGAAATCTATGTTTTTGTTGTAAAAATATTCAAACGATATTGACTCCAACTAGGCTGTTATGCTATCATGACTCTATAAGTGTAGGGTAGTGATTGTGAGAACGAGCTAAACCTATAAATAAACTGTTGCTTCTTTGCTTAGAGGGGATAGATTATTTATAGGCTTTTTATTTTGTTTGGAGGGAATCAAATGATTATCGGCAAAATTTTAAATAACAATGCGATCGTCACTTATGATGAAGATGGTAATGAAGTCATAGTCATGGGGCGGGGGATCGCGTTTAAAAAAAAGATCGGTGAAAATGTTGAAGATGATCAAATTGATAAAAAATTCAAATGGATCAATCCAAAGGCAAGTCATAAATTTCAACAATTGATCGTTGAAATTCCTATTGAGTCAATTGAGTTGGTTGAGGAAGTCGTATCCTATGCCAAACTAACTTTGGGAA
The DNA here is from genome assembly GCA_015655485.1 of Lactobacillales bacterium. Taxonomy (GTDB): domain Bacteria; phylum Bacillota; class Bacilli; order Lactobacillales; family Vagococcaceae; genus JAATEZ01. The sequence goes on from JAATEZ010000080.1 coordinate 3,135, forward strand.
AAACGTTTGATGATATGATTTATATCCAATTAGTCGATCATATTCATACATCGATCGTTCGATTTAATGAAGGCATAGAAGTGAAAAATTCACTTCTTTGGGATATTCGCCGATTTTATCCAGACGAATTTGCCATAGGAATGAAAGCTTTAGAGATGGTGAAGGTTCGCTATAAAATCTCTCTTCCGGAAGATGAAGCCGGTTTCATTGCTCTCCACTTCGCTAATGCCGAAGTAGATGGCGACAATGTAAAAAATGTGAATGAAATCACAAAAGTGATAAAAGAAATTTCTACCATTGTCAGGTACCATTTTAATATTGAGTTTGATGAAGATAGTGTCCATTATTACCGATTTATTACACATCTGAAATTTTTTTCTCAAAGGCTGATCAATCATAAAACAAGTGCAGATGAATGGGATGATAATCTTTTCAATATAATAAAAATAAAGTACAGCAGTGCTTTTGAATGTGTTTTAAAGATTGAAAAATATATCAAAAGTAAATATCACTATGAATTATCCAATGAAGAAAAACTATACATGACGATTCATATTGAACGAGTCGTCTATAAATCAAAAGATTGAAAATAAATTTGTTCAAAATATATCTTAGATATATTCAATATAGATATTTCTAATGAGGAGGGATCTAAAAAGTTTAGAATATTTTGAAATTGGATGGTGACATTAAGTTGGCCAAACCTTCGTTTATCCTGTTTGAAGAAATGAATGGAGGAATCTTTATGAGAAAATATGAACAATTAGCTCAGAATATTGTCGAAAATATTGGTGGAAAAGAAAATGTCGTTAAGTTGACACATTGTGTGACCAGATTACGCTTTGTCTTGAAAGATGAATCAAAAGCAAATGATAAAGCTGTCAAAGATATGGATGGTGTGATCACTTTAATGAAAAGTGCGGGACAATACCAGGTGGTTATTGGTAATCATGTTCCTGACGTATATGATGAGGTCTGCGGGATCTTGGGCTTTTTAAGCGAGGAGGTATTTGTAGAGGAGAAGAAAAAAAACATTGGAGAATTTTTGATCGATTTTATCAGCGGTGTGATGATGCCGTGCATTGGTATGTTATGTGCCAGCGGGATGATCAAGGGAATTCTTTCAATTTTTACTTTTTTTGGCTGGCTGCCTACTACATCTGGAATTTATTTATTGTTAAGTGCTTCCGGGGATGCTTTGTTTTATTTTTTCCCGATTTTGTTAGGTTACACCACAGCTAAAAAGATGAAAATCGAACCATTTGTTGGACTGCTCATCGGAGCAGGACTGGTTTATCCTTCCATTCAAAGTGTGGATCTGAACATCTTTGGTCTAACGGTCAACACGACCTATACAAGTACAGTTTTGCCGGTTATTTTTACAGTAATCTTTGCTTCTTTTATCTATAAGCCTTTGATGAAAATCATTCCTGATGTCATCAAAACTTTTTTTGTGCCTATGATCGTATTAATGGTTTCAATTCCCATAGGTTTTATTGTGATCGGCCCCGTAATGAATGCTATTTCCGGCTGGTTGGGAAATGCGATTGATGCTTGTTATGGATTCAGTCCAATACTGGCCGGCGTAGTCATTGGGTCTTTATATCAAATCATGGTTATTTTTGGGATTCATGGAGCCTTGGGAGCCATTGCCATGATCCAGTTGTCTGCAGGCCAGCCGACATTTCTCGGTTTAATGGTTGGAACGACATTTGCTCAAACCGCAGTCGTCTTTGCCATATGGCTTAAAACGAAAAACAAAAATCTTAAAAACATTGCTTTGCCTGCAATCATCTCAGGAATTTTTGGCGTCACAGAACCCGCTATTTACGGAATCACTTTGCCCAGAATTAAATTTTTCGTCATATCATGTATCGGTGCCGGATTGACAGGGGCCTATTTGGGTTTAACCAATACAATGCTCTATCAATTAACGGGTATGGGTATTTTTACTATTCCCGGATTCATCGGCGGTTCAGCAGCAGTTCCCGCGATTATAATCAATGTGCTTATTGCATTGGCCATTGGCATGGGATTTTCATTCATTTGCACGTTTATACTGTTTAAAGACGAGGAAAAAGAAACCTCAAAAGAAGCAGGAAGTAAAAAAGCTGCAGTCTCTGATGAATTATTTACTCCAATCAAAGGAAAAGTTCTTCCTTTGTCTGAAGCTCAGGATGAAGCTTTTGCTTCTGGAGCCATAGGAAAAGGGGTTGTCATTGAACCAAGTGAAGGAGAGGTATACGCGCCGATCACTGGAACGGTAACTACTTTGTTTCCAACGCTGCATGCCATAGGGATCACAGGAGATAATGGCGTAGAAATTCTGATCCATATCGGATTAAACACGGTTCGACTTGATGGCAATGGTTTTGTGGCCCACGTTAAACAAGGAGATAAAGTAAAGAAAGGTCAATTATTATTGGATTTTGATAGGGACTTCATTAAAAAATCCGGTTATTCTGTTCAAACGATTGTTGTGATCACAAATGGAAAAGATTTATTGGATGTCATTGGGACAGATAAAGCCAGCATCGAATTGAACAGTCCCTTATTTACCGTTATTTATTAAGAAATTTGGAGGAATCAAAATGAGTTTTAGCAAAGATTTTCTTTGGGGCGGAGCGACCGCTGCCAATCAATTAGAAGGAGCCTGGCAAGAAGGAGGAAAGGGAACTTCTGTAGATGATGTCTGCGTTGGCGGAAGTTCCACTGTCGCCAAAAGAATAACCCCGAGATTGGAAGAGGGTTCCTTTTATCCCAGCCATGATGCGATCGATCACTATCATCATTTCAAAGAAGATATCCATTTGTTTTCTGAAATGGGTTTTAAAGTTTATCGGTTTTCTATTGCCTGGACCAGAATCTTTCCTACGGGAGAAGAAAATGAACCGAATGAAGCCGGATTGAAATTTTACGATCAGTTGATAGAAGAATGCCTTAAATATCACATTGAACCCTTAGTGACCATTTCTCACTATTAATTACCTTTTGCGTTGGTGGAAAAATATAATGGCTGGACAGATCGGCGTTTGGTTGCTATGTATCTGAAGTTTTGTCAGGCCATATTCACTAGATATAAAGGAAAAGTCAGAAAATGGCTGACCTTCAATGAAATCAATGCGGGTGTTGCTGCCTTTGGCGGATTCATGTCTTTGGGAATTTTAAATGGTGTGCCGACTGATTTTAATCATCAGCAGGATATCCCGCAACTAAGGTTTCAAGCTCTGCATCACCAATTTATCGCCAGCGCTGAAGCCGTGAAACTGGCACATGAGATCGATCCAAAAAATGAAGTCGGGTGTATGATCGCTATGGCGACCACTTATCCGTTGACATGCAGTCCGGACGATATCTTGGAAGCTCAGAAATTTAATCATCTTCAAAACTGGTTCTGCGGTGATGTTCAAGTTAGAGGAGCCTATCCTAAATATATGGATAGATATTTCCGGGAGAATCACATCGAAATTAAAAAAGATTTCAATGACAATCAAATTTTAGCGGCGGGAAAAGTTGATTTTTTCACGTTTTCTTACTATATGTCTAATTGTGCTTCAAGTGATAACGAGCGCACCAAGAAAGAAGGAAATATTTTTGGCGGAGTCGCTAATCCTTACTTGAAAGCCAGTGATTGGGGCTGGCAGATCGATCCCAAGGGCTTGCGCTATACATTGAACGAAATCTATGATAGATACCAGATCCCGATGATGGTAGTTGAAAATGGACTGGGGGCGTATGACAACAAAGAACCAGATGGGACTATTCATGATCAGTATCGAATGGATTATCTAAGAGAGCATATGAAACAAATGAAAGAGGCCGTTGAGGATGGAGTTGATTTGATCGGCTACACTCCGTGGGGCTGTATCGATTTAGTTTCTGCTTCAACAGGAGAAATGGCAAAGCGCTATGGATTTATTTACGTTGACAGATACGATGATGGGACTGGGGATTACTCACGACTTAAAAAAGATTCATTTTACTGGTATAAAAAAGTTATTGCCTCAAATGGCGCAGATCTAGAATAGTTCTTTTTAAAGCGGCCGGATCATTCATTTAAGTTGAGGAATGAGCCGGCCTTAAATACGAATAGAGGATGGGTCAAAAGCAACTTCATTTTCATGGAGCGGAACACTTTTGGCCCAGCTCTTTTTTTTTTACAGAGAAATCGCAGAAAAAAGAAGGGCATGACCCGTTTAGAAGCTAAATGACGGACATCAGCAAAGATTCTCCATCAGTTTATTTTTTCTGGGCTCCGTTTTTTCAAAATTGTCATAAAATTTATGTGGATCATGGCTGGGGGCAGCGAAATCCTGGCAAGTTTCATACTCGGTAGTCTCGATGCTAATGGCGCAGCAGGTATGTTTTTATAGAACTATTCAAGGTATCTTGAAATGCAGGAATAAATCAAATTTCTAAAATCATTAAAAGTAGAACATTCTTTAGCATAATTAATAATTAAGTCATCATTGAAAAGAATAACTAAAGCTTCATACAGTTCTTTAAAAATAACGCTGTCTGATTTATTCATGGCAATTAAAAAAACAATATGGACTATATTTTTCTCCCATCCGATCCCATCGGTGCTTATAGCAACTGCGATGTTTGTTCGAGAGGCTTCGTAGAGCACAGAGTGCGGGATCGCGATTTTTGAAAAAGCCGTTGATCCGGCAGCCTCTCGCTCAAAAACATTCACTAAAAACTCTTCCCCGACATAACCCAAATTCTTCATTTTCGAAAATAAGGTCAGGATCACTTCCTCTTTCTTTGCGTTTTTATCAGCAATAAAAAAAGTTTCCTGATTAAGATAATGACTAAATTGGTCTTGCAAAACTTTAAATTTTTGTTTGTTTTTTATCTTATAAACGGCATTTGGAATTTCTGACAATTCTTTTCCAGAAGAAAAAGGCGGGATAACAACCATTTCATAATCGCCAATTTTTTGCAGGTTGAGTGTGGTTATCAGCAATTCAAATTCAAGAGAATCAAGTTCACTTTCGAAGTTGACAACTTTAATAATATTCAGCTGATTTTTGAAGTTGGAAGAAATTTCATTGTAGATATTTTTTTGCAAATTGTGATATTCAGGGCAAAAAATAACACAGTTTACTTTATTTTGATTTAACGTTTGGTGTTCTAATTCGCCGCCGATATGTAAAGTGATAAAGGCTATTTCATTTTCATCAATAATAATATTAAATTCATTCATCATGTTGATCGAAATAAAAACGGCAATATCGTAAATGGAAGGACAGGAAGTCTTAATATTTTGGAGCATTGGATTTTTTAGGATCTTTCCGCTGCGGATCCGTATAAGCATATTATTTAAATGAATAACAAAGGGAATCAAAAAACTAGAGTTATTTAAATTGATGAAATAGCTCTCTTTTACTTTTTGAATAATTTTTTCAGCAAAAAGAACTATTTGGGGAGAGACGATTCTTTTGAGTTCTTCATTGCTCGTAGATAATCCCAAATCTGAGTTAGAAGAAATAAGCGTATGAATTTCGAAATAGTCTCTCGAGTTTAGTTTGATTCTTAATTTTTTTGAAAGCAATTCTCCAATATAAGCGACCAGCTCATTATTTTTATCACTAAGTTTATCCATATCGGCGGCAAGGGCACTGCTATTCCCTGTTGAAATTCTTTCTACAATGATAGCCAGGTGAGTAATAATATTGGAATAGGCAAAATCATTTACGCTATACGCATATTTTTGAAAAGATAATTGTAAGGTTTCAATAAGAGTATCGATCGTTTGTTCAGAAAAGCTTTTTTTTAATAAACCAATATTCATGAAATTACCATTTATTTCGGAGGAAAGAATATGCGAAACTAATTTTCGCTTGGCCTGCTCCTCACCTGTAATGAAAAGAATATCATTTTTTATTTCAAATCCTACAGAAAATTCGGAGAAAGTTTCATTCATTCTGACAATATCGTTTTTTAAGGTGGAAAAGCTTACAAATAATAAATCACAAATATCAAAAAAGTTATTATTTTTTTCTCCCATGAGTAAATGTTTAACTAGAAATTGGCTTCGTTCCTCATAAGTTTGAGGAAATTCACTGCCATTTTTTAAATTTTTTTTGCCAAGTTGTCGATTGATCAGGTAACCAGTCTTGGTCGGAACAATCATTTTCGGTTCTTTATTTTGGTTGATTTCTTGAATGAATTGTTTGACACTTCGCGAGGAAACCCCAATTTTTTTTGCAATGTAGGTAGAATTGACAGGAATTGAATTATCTAGAAGAATTTGAATAATTTCTTTATATTCTTTTTTCATATCGTCAACTCCTTCATTTAAAATAAGCGGTACCATCTTTATGTTAGTAGTATAACATTATATTTCGTTTAGGTTGATGAGAAAAAAGATATAAAATTTCACCTTGGAGTGAAACCCTTTCTTCACTGCAAGGTGAAAAACTAGAGTTGAGATAAATTTGGAAATAAATGACAATAAAAACCATAAAAGGTAAAGGAGATAAAAGAATGGAACATTTAAACATTATTTTATGTTGCGGCGGCGGACTGTCCTCGGGTTTTTTGGCACAGCAGGCTCGAAAATCAGCAAAAAAGCGAAAAATTGACGCCAATATTGAAGCAAAAAGCGAAAGCGAAGTGACGCAATATTTTGGCCGGATGGACATATTGATGGTTGGACCTCATTATGCATTTAGAATGGATTCGTTTTCTGAACAAGCGGCCCCGTATGGCATTCCTGTTGTATTGATTCCGGAGAATATGTATTCAATGCTGGATGGATCTGGATTGATAGATTTAGCAATGGATCGTATCGAAGCTTTTAAAAAATAAATTGGAAATTAAAGGAGCGAAAAAAATGCAAAAAGGGTTAAATTGGATCACCAATGTTTTAACGCCAAAAATCAATAAAACATTCGCGATCCCGTGGCTGGCGGCAGTGGCATCAACTATGCAAAAAATATTGCCGTTTATTTTAGTGGGTTCTATTGTTTCGGTTTACAATGTATTTGTAAGATATATTCCGTCATTGCCGGATTTATCTTTTGTCAATACGTTTAGTTTTGGGTTTATTTCAGTTTTTGTTACTTTTTTAGTGGCTTACCAGGGGATGATTGAATACAAACATGAAAAATATCCGGTTACTGCCGGATTGACAGCTATTGTCGCGTATTTTATCGTTATGTGCCCTAAAGTTGCCACCAGTGACTTGATTTCTTTCAATGTACCGGACATGAATTATTTTGGCGGAAAAGGATTGTTTGTTGCAATCATCGTTGGAATTTTTGTCATGATCATATTCCATTTATGCGCGAGGCTTCATTTGCTTGAAGACTCGGAGAATCTGCCTGATTTTGTGGCCGAATGGGTGAATAACATCATTCCAATAACCATAATTTTATTAAGCCTTGGAGTGATCGTTTTTAGAATTAATTTTGATATTTTTGCATTGATCAGCAAGATATTTGCTCCATTAAATAGCATTGGACAAACATTAGCCGGATTTTTAGTGATCAGTTTTTTGTATGTTTTTCTCTATTCCATTGGGATTTCCGCCTGGTCGTTAAATGCGATCGTCAAGCCGATTTTAGTAGCAGGGATCGCCGCAAATGCAGCTTTGTACGCTGCCGGGAAATCTCCTGCCAATATTGTGACGACAGAAACTATTTTTACTACTGCCCTGATCGCGATGGGCGGGCTTGGGGGCACACTTCCGTTAAATTTTATGATGTTTGGGGCAAAATCTAAAAAATTGAAAACAATGGCAAAAATATGTATCGCGCCATCCATTTTCAATATAAACGAACCTTTAGTTTATAGTACCATCGTGTTTAATCCAATCATGATGATCCCTATGTGGATAAATTCAATTATTGGACCCATTATTGTGTGGATCGTTATGAAAGGCGGCTTATTAAATATTCCCGCAGGAGTCAATAATGTATCCAGGATTCCGGCTCCCATATGTACTTGGCTGACAACAGATGATTGGCGCTCGTTTATATGGTTTTTCGTTTTGTTTGCTATTTATTTTTTAGTCTACTATCCATTCTTCAAAAAGTATGACAAACAATTGCTTGTTA
>JAATEZ010000364.1 GCA_015655485.1 Lactobacillales bacterium
AAAGGTCATCCCCCAATGTTTGCTTAGGTCGACCTTCTCCAAACTCTAATTGACAAGACTCAGGTTTATTTCATATTTTTGACTCGGGCAGAAATTTCTTTATGACGTCCATGAACCATCGGCCGAGCTTGAGGATTTCCTAAATAGCCGCAAGTCCTTTTCACTACATCGCAAGACTTTGGATCGTGATTGCCGCATTCAGGACATTCAAATCCACGTTCAGTCGGTTTGAAATCTCCTTCAAATCCGCATTCGTAACAATGATCAATCGGTGTGTTTGTACCTAAATAACCGATTCGGTCATAAGCGTAGTCCCAAACAGCTTCCAAAGCTTTAGGGTTTTGCTGCAGTACCGGATATTCACAATAATGAATAAACCCACCAGAACAATATTTAGGATAATCTTTTTCAAAGTCCAATTTCTCAAATGGAGTTGGATTTTTACGAACATCATAATGGAAACTATTCGTGTAATATTCCTTATCCGTAATATTTTCAACGATCCCAAATTTCTCAGTATCAAGGCGGCAGAAACGATCTGTCAGACTCTCGCTTGGTGTGGAGTAGACACTGAAATGATAGCCATATTCATTGCCCCAATCATCCGCATGAGCCTTTAGTGATTTTAAAATATCTAATGTAAATTCTTTTGCTTGAGAATTTTCTTCCCACTGTCCGCCGTAAAACGCAGAAGCTACTTCATATAAACCGATATAACCTAAAGAAACAGTGGCACGTTTATTTTTAAATAATTCATTGACTGATTCGTTCCGGTTCAAACGTTTTCCAAAAGCTCCATACATATAAAGAATCGGCGCATTCGCAGGGATCGCTTCTTTACAACGCTCCACGCGGTAAACTAAAGCATCCTTCATGATCCCTAGACGTTCTTCCAAGATACTCCAGAATTTATCAAGATCACCATTCGATTCCAGAGCGATCCGCGGTAAATTAAGTGTGACCACACCAAGATTCATCCGGCCTACATTGACTTCCTGTCCATTTTCATCTTTCCAGCCTTGCAAGAAAGAACGGCAGCCCATAGGTACTTTAAAACTGCCAGTCAATTCCACAATTTTATCGTAATTTAAAACATCCGGATACATCCGCTTAGTGGCGCACTCTAAAGCCAGCTCTTTGATGTCATAATTCGCATCTTCCGGATTTAAATTCACGCCACGTTTCAACGTAAAAATCAATTTTGGAAAAATAGCTGTCCGCTTTTCGCTGCCCAAACCTTCGATCCGAATCTGCAAAATAGCTTTTTGGATCTCGCGTTCAAACCAATTCATCCCTAATCCAAACCCTAGTGAAGTAAATGGAGTTTGACCATTTGAAGTAAACAATGTGTTGATTTCATATTCCAGACTTTGCATCGCATCATAAATATCTTTTTTTGTTTTTGCTTTTGCAAAAGCTTTCCTTTTTTCGGTTTTTTCGATCCATTCCACCGCATCTTTTAAATGTTTCTGATAATTCAATGCTGCAAAAGGGGCTAATAATTCATCCACGCGATCTGCCGAACAGCCGCCGTACTGACTAGACGCCACATTAGCAATGATTTGAGAGATCTGTGCCGTTGCTGTCTGGATAGATTTCGGCGGTTCCACATCAGCGTTCCCAATTTTAAATCCCTTATTCAACATTCCTTTAAAATCGATCAAACAACAATTTGTCATCGGTGTGTATGGATGATAATCCAAATCGTGATAATGGATATCCCCTTTTTGATGGGCATTAGCTACATGAGCCGGCAGCATTTTCAATCCAATCGACTTGCCTACAATGCCTGCAGTTAAATCTCGTTGCGTGTTAAAAACATCACTATCTTTGTTGGCATTTTCATTGACTACAGTTTGATCTTTATTGATCAGCTTGCCAATAGTAAAATTAATATCCGTGGCCTTGCTTCTTTGAAAATCCCTTCTCGTCCGATAATTGATATATTCTTCCGCTAAATCATATTCTTTTTGATCTAATAAAATATGTTCCACAATGTTTTGGATCTCATAAATTTTAACATCATGAGTAAATCTATTAGTTATCTCTTGATTGATCCTATCCACGATCGTCTGGACTCTTTCATGGACTAAGGGATCAACCCCCCCGTTGATTTTATTTTCAGCTTTGATCAAAGCATCATATATTTTCTGATCATCAAATTCTACTATCCGGCCATCTCGTTTGATAACCTTGATTTTCTTTAAATTTTGATTCGAAGTTAAATCGTCAGCTTCTTTTTGTTTACGTCCTATCTCCATCATTGGATCAACATCTCCTTGCATATTTCCTTCCTACTTATTGTATCTGATTATGCCAAGAGATGCAACCACATATTGTGTTTAAAAACGTTTTTTTATGATTATAGAACAATATGTAGTATATTCCATAATGATCTTTTCGCAAAAAAACTACGGGATCAAGGGAGTTAATCTCTTGATTCCGTAGTTAAAAATAATTTTTTTTTATTTTAAAGCTGCTTTTGCTTGGTCCGCCAATGCAGTAAATGCAGTTGCATCATGCACTGCCAAATCTGCTAACATCTTGCGATTGATATCAATTTCAGCTAATTTCAATCCATGCATCAATTTACTATAGCTTAAGCCGTTCATACGAGCTGCCGCATTGATCCGTGCGATCCATAATTTACGGAAGTCACGTTTCTTTTGACGGCGATCCCGATAAGCATAGTTATAAGAATTCATAACCTGCTCTTTAGCTGTTTTAAATAAAATATGTTTTGAACCGTAATACCCTTTTGCTAATTTTAGCACCTTTTTACGACGTTTACGGGTTACTGTCCCACCTTTAACACGTGCCATGATAAATTCCTCCTTGAGTTCTGTTTCTACATTCTTTTTCTAATGTGTAAATTAACTGGCTAGAATTATTTCATGCGAGCTAATTGTTGACGGATACGTTTGTAATCGCCACTAGATACCGTGGTAGCTTTACGCAATTGACGGCGTTGTTTTTTTGTTTTACCGTGGAAACGATGGCTTGTGAAAGCACGAAATCTTTTCAATCCACCTTTACCAGTACGTTTGAACCGTTTTGCTGAACCGCGGTGTGTTTTTTGTTTTGGCATGTCTAATTTCCTCCTCAAAATCTTCTAGCTTACTTTTCGTTTTTCGGTGCTAGCACTAAAAACATACTTCTCCCGTCCATCTTAGCCTTCTGCTCTACCGTCGCAACATCCGATAGTTCTTGTGCTAAGCGATCCAGGACTTTTTGACCAATTTCTTTATGAGTAATGGCACGGCCTTTGAAACGAATAGACGCCTTTACTTTATCGCCTTTTTCCAAAAATTTTTGTGCATTACGCAACTTGGTATTGAAATCATTGACATCGATCGTAGGACTCAAACGAATTTCTTTCACATTGATGATCTTTTGCTTCTTACGGGCTTCTCGTTCCTTTTTTTGTTGTTCAAAACGAAACTTGCCGTAATCCATAATTCGAGCAACTGGCGGCTTTGCATTGGGTGCTACTAACACTAAGTCCAAGTTTGCTTCTTCTGCGATCTTTAATGCTTCTATCTTCGTTTTTACTCCAAGCTGTTCGCCATCATCTGCGATCAAACGCAATTCGCGTGCACGAATGCCGTCGTTCACCATCATATCTTTTGCTATGGTCATTCACCTCCAAATTTTATCCGAGAAAAGCGCAGAAAAAAACGAGTTTTTCTAATAGTAGAAAAACCCGCGATCATTCTTAACTTGTACAATTGCTATACAAGGAATCCTCATATCCAGCCCAGTGACAATCGTCTGCTTAGGCGAGAAGCGGGTGCTTCTGCTTGATTTCTCAACTTTTTAAGTATAACATTTCCCATTTTAATTGTCAAACCTATGAAAAATTTATCACTTGTTTTTTTATCATTTTATTAGCCGCTTCTTCTCACAGAACAGTTAGATATCCAAATCTGCAAGAATATCATTCACAATATCTAAATCGAATTCATCATAAAGATCTTCTCCTCGTGAGTCTTCCAGAGGGGAATCTCCCTTGCCCTTAGTACAAATCGGAGCACTAAGATCTTGGACTTCATCCTTATCCAAAACCTTTTCGATTTTGATACTATGTTCCCAATCGTCGCCAAAATCATAAGTATAATCAATTTTATGATATTTTTCAAAATCTTTATCAATTAAAATTTGATTGGCATCCGCCAATTCCTCAAACATAAAATCCAGCATCTCTTCATTAGGTTCGCCAATCACTCTATCCGGAGTGCGAAATTCATAAAGATGATAATTTTCCCATGAAAAACTATTCTGAATAATTAAATGTAAATCGTTATACGTGATTCCATTAGGAATCAGTAACCGTCGCCAAATCGGCGGCTTAAACCCCTTGAGATCAACACGTATTTGATAAATTTTTTCTCCTTTTTTGCTGACAGAAATTTTTGTTTTCTCTTGTTTTTTAAAGTCTACGGGAATAACTTTATTATTTTGATCAGCAGACTGCATTTTAAAAGAATTCTTACCCAGTTCTTGAATAAGTTGTTCTGTGAAACCCTCTCTGTCTTCCGTCTGTTCCTCCAGTATCTTCCTTTTTTCATTAGACCACACTTGCGGATTTAACATCGCTCGTAAAAATTTATGATAGTTTTTTTGAAAATAAAAAAGAATAATAGCATACTTTTCTTTAACTATCAATTTTTCATCAAAAAGGAATTGATAAAAATCTAAAAGGGTCATTTGAGTTTCCACTAAATTGATATCCATAATTATGGACTCTTTTGGAAAATATCCCAAATACACTTTATCTATCAATGACAAATCATCATAGTGTACATCGCCTTTTGAAAATTGATAGAGTGATTCATTCCAGTCAACGATTACATCAGTGACTAAATCTAGATCCATGACAAATTCATCATCAAAATCATGAAGTGTGTTATTTTGAAAGTATTTATTTAATAAGCGTTCTATGCTCCCCAAATTCATATCATACCCTTCTTTCAAAAAAATAGGTTTCTCTTATTGTAACTTATTTTTTTTCATTCTCCAACCACAAGGTGTGATAATCTTAAAAAGAATATCAATCTTTTAAAATATGAAAATATATAATTTTTTGACTTCAAGGCTCGTCTTATAAAAAAATAACTGATAATTTTCCAGCGATATCTTCCGTTTCACTAATAATCTATTCCCATCGCATCCATCCGCTGCTCTACCAAATGAAGCTGTGATAGTAAACTATCCTTTTCCGTACCATCTGATAACGCATCGACAGCTGCTTTTGCTTGGGAATACTGATCAAAAGTAAATCCAGAAACTACTTCTCCATTCACCAGCAGTTCAGACATCAAGATTTCTGCGTTGTCAGCTTGGGTTGTATCTCCATTATTCAGTTGTTGCAGCAATTCATCCAGCAAAGAGTGGACTTGCTGAGTAAACGCATCATCAATCGCAGAATTTGTCACTTGATCCTCAACAGCCTTGACATCTCCTATGCCAAT
>JAATEZ010000289.1 GCA_015655485.1 Lactobacillales bacterium
AGATGACTATCAAGATTATTTTGTCCAGGGTAAAGGCGGCATTATCATTGACACGTATTCAACCGCATCAAATGTAGTCAATAAAGTTGGGTCTGAAGAAGCTGAAAAAATCGTGACTCAAACAGGCAATTTAAAAGGACCGGACGGAAAATTACTGGCTTATCCGACAGATGGCTATAGCGGTATGCTGGCTATTCCAAAATCCAGTGTCAAAACAAAAGCGGATCTAAAAAAAGTGTTGACATTTATTGATAAATTATCTGATAAGGATGTTCAGGTAGTATTAAATAATGGTCTTGAAGGAGTCAATTTTGAAGTTGGAGATGACGGCTATGCGACTGCACTCAATGCGGACAGCACAGAGTCTAAATCGATTGTAAATGATTGTGCTTCATTGTCTCAAATTAGTGTCAGCGTACAAGGCAATGAGTACTATCAATCTCTTTCGACAGACTGGCAAAAACAGCTTTATGAAAAACGACAAGCTTTAATGAAGAGTGATTTGGAGAGTGCTGTTTATAACTTAGCTGCGCCTTATGTTTCTGAAACTTACAGTTCAAAAGGAACGACACTGGATAATATTATTTTGGATGCACGGGTTCAGTATTTGGCTGGTCAGATCGATGAGTCGGGCTGGAAAGATGCGATTGATTTGTGGAAGAAATCCGGCGGATCAGATGTGACTTCTGAATTGTCAAAATTATATAAGGATAGTCAGTAAATTTAAGCGGGATTTGAAAATCAACGAAAGCCAAAAGGCTTTCGTTGATTTATAGCTATGGAAGGGAATGGTTGATTATGCAGGAGATAACAGGAAAAAAGGCATCAGTAAAGAACAGTAAGTTTAAAGATACGCTCAATCATATTAGGCAAAATAAGGTTTTATATATTTTGTTGATTCCTGGGCTGCTCTATTTTTTACTTTTTAAATATGCGCCGATGGCCGGGATAGTCATTGCCTTTCAGGATTATGTACCATACCTTGGGATCAGCGGCAGTCAATGGGTAGGACTGGATAACTTTCGCCAGCTGTTCCTTGGAAATGATTTTATTCGATTGTTAAGCAACACCTTAATAATCGCCTTGTTAAATATTGTGATCGTTTTTCCGGCACCGATAGTATTGGCTTTGCTGCTTAATGAAATCAGAGGACAAATCTTTAAAAAATGTGTTCAATCTTCTATTTATTTGCCCCATTTCTTGTCTTGGACGATCGTCGCCAGTTTATCTACGATTTTATTGAGCGTAGATTCCGGAGTCATCACGGAGCTTGTACAAAAGTTCACCGGACAAACGGTTAATTTCCTTTCAGATCCTAACTGGTTTCGGCCGGTGATCATTTTACAAAGTATTTGGAAGGAATGCGGCTGGGGCACGATCATCTATTTAGCCGCATTGTCAGGAGTAGATCAAGAACAGTATGAAGCGGCCATTATGGATGGAGCCGGAAGATTTAAACGGACTTGGCATGTCACGTTACCAGGAATCAGAAGCACGATCGTTGTCATGCTGATCTTAAAGTGCGGCAGTATTTTAAATACGGGATTTGATCAAATATATTTAATGACGAATTCATTGAATCGAAGCGTTGCAGACGTGTTTGACACCTATGTTTACACGATGGGGATCACGAATGCGGCCTATAGTTACAGTACAGCGGTTGGTTTATTTAAATCAGTGGTGGGAGTGGCATTAGTCATGCTCACAAATAAAATAGCTAATTTATTAGGCGAAGACGGACTGTATTAAAGGGGGAAGCAAGATGAATAAATTGCATAAAATGCATAATACCAACGCTGGACGAGTATTTGATGTCTTTAATTACATTTTTCTGGGAATATTTGGGATCATAATGGTACTTCCATTTATCTATGTTGTCGCCGGATCTTTTTCAACCGAACTGGAATTGACGACAAGAAGCTTTTTTATCTGGCCCCATACGTTTACTGCCTCATCATACAAGTATATATTTTCAACAAACACGTTTATTAGAAGCTTGTTGATCACGATCGGAGTAACAGTTATAGGAACATTAGTTCAATTATTCTTTTCATTTACTTTTGCCTATCCTTTGTCCAGAAAGCAGTTAAAAGGACGGAACGGCTTATTGAATTTTGTTATATTTGCGATGCTGTTTTCAGGCGGAATGATCCCAACTTACTTGGTAGTAAAAGGTTTGGGACTCCTGGACAGTTACTGGGCATTGATTTTGCCTCTGGCGATCAGTCCTTTCAATCTGATGATCATAAAAAACTTTTTTCAAGAGATTCCTGTCGAATTGGAGGAATGTGCGAAAATGGATGGTTGTACCGAGGCGGGAATATTAGTCAGAGTTTTTTTGCCATTATCTAAACCGATGATTGCTACAATGTCTTTGTTTTATGCGGTAGGACTATGGAATGACTTTATGAGTCCGTTGCTGTATATGAATGACAGTACCAAATGGCCCATTCAGCTGCTGCTGAGACAAATAACAGTCTCTTCCAGTGCCAGTACAGCTTTGGCTGAGTATGATCCATCGATCGTGCCGCCGGAACAAGGGATAAAATTTGCGGTGATCGTGGTGGCTACTTTACCGATTTTAATGTTTTATCCATTTTTACAGAAACATTTTGCAAAGGGAATGATGGTTGGCTCTGTAAAGGGTTAAACGTTTACAAATTTGAAATTTCAGTTTGGTTTTCATAAGTGGCCCTTTTTAAGTAATTGATTTTTGGTACAATGAAGAGAAAATTGATAGACTTAGGAGTCGGAAAATGAAATACATTGATCTTACTTATAAGAAAAAATTACAAATTGGAAGCTTATTTATTTGTATACCTATTTTAATCATAACGTTTATTTTTAGTTATTTGTTAAATGGCCCAATCGAGGACCGTCTTCTTCAGGAATATACTTCCAGCATCAGAAAACAGATGAACTATTTGGATCTGCAAGTCAATCAGGTCGAGGACTTTGCCTACAATCTAAGTTATTCTTTGAATGGAAACATCAATGTTTCTGAGATCAATCGATATACTGAATTTACAGACGTCAATCGAGTATCCAACCAATTGTTTTTATTAGAAAATAATAGCTTGTTTGTTGAAAAAGCAATAATTTTAGTGCTTTCAGACGATCCCTATGTGATCACTTCCGGCGGGACCGGCAGTGTGGGAAATATTTTGAATTATGAAAAATTTTCTCTTAGCGGCGTTTCTGATGGGCGCGAATGGAAATCGATCAATGGAAATCTGTATTTACTTCAGAATATCAATTCAAATAATCAGAAAGAGGCTATTTTGGCAGTTCAGATCGATCCTGAAAAAATGCTCTCAGGTCTGCCGACAACCAGCGAAGATATGCATTCAATGCTGCTTATCGATGATTCAGTTATAAAAAAATCGGACTTTCCAACGGAATTAGAGAAAAAAATCTTGAAAAACAAAAATACTAAGGTCTATAGTATTGGAGCAAAAAAATATAATCTGGTCACTGAAAAATACCAATATTTAAATCAGACTTGGACTTATTATTCGGCGATTTCTTTTAGTGGCATTTATTTTGTGTCAAAACTCTCTCAAACATTAATGATCATCTGTTTGATATGCATTATTTTGACTTTCATCCTAACTAAAATTTTTAGCAAAATTTATTATAATCCGCTCAAAGAGCTGCTCTTGAGCATTTCACCCGATAGTGATTTGAAAAATATTGATGAATTTAAATATTTGCACAACAAATGGGATGAGATCATCCATCAAAGAGATTCATTTGTAGCGAATTCCACTAAAAATAAAGATCGGCTAAGCTCGACTTTTATTGATCATATGATCCAAGGGCGCTACTCTTACTATTCGAATGAAGAGCTGCTTTTAAAAGCGAAGGAATTTGATTTGGATTTTCAACCAGAGGATAAGTACCTTTTACTTCAATTTCAATTGACTGATTTTGTCCCAAACATGGATAAACCAATCAGCAGAGATGAAAATCTATGCAGTTTTTTGATCAATAATATTATTGCCGATTTGAGTAAGGAGTTTTTTGATAATTCTTTGATCGTATCCAACCAGAAAAATTCAGTCATACTATTTTTAACAGCGAATAATGAAACAGAAAAAGAAAATTTTGAAAACTACTTATTCCAAATTTGTAAAAGTGCCAATAGTCTGTTGGGAAGGTACTTAACGATCACGATCAGTGAGACGGCTGATTCGCTGGAGCAGCTGCCTAGACAGCATGAATTGCTCTATAAATTTAAAAAGTATCAAATAATGGAGCTTTCTAATCAAACGATCAAAGTGGCTGATTATCAAAGCAAAAGGAAAAAAGAGTGCCGCCCTGTTATCGACCATCTTGAAAAAAAGATTTTCGACAGCATTAAACTAAATGATCTGAATGAGATCAAACAAGTGACAGCAGAGCTGGTAAATCAATTTATAAAAAAACGCACACCGCAAATTTATTTTATTAATGCTGTTAGAAAGATGCACAATGATTTGTCGAGTTTGTTGGATATAAATGGCTTAAGTACCTCCGTCATGCTTTCTGAAAATAAAATAATTGAAAAAATCAGCGTTTGTTTTCGCCAAGAACCGCTTACAGAGATCCTGTTAACAGATATGCTGATTCCTATGACAGAATCGATTGCTAATGCGGACAGTGATAAAATTTCACAAAAATTGATCAACATTATTCAGTCCATGAAAATCGGTTTCTCCGATCCCAATATTTCTTTGGAACAGACGGCGGAAAAATTCGATATTGATATCTATACTTTAAGTCGGGAGTTCAAGCGGAAAGTTGGTATGACCTATATCAGTTTTTTAACAGATCTGCGAATTGAAGCAGCCAAACATCTTTTAAGAGAATCTGATTTAAGGATCAGCGAAATTGCTTACAAAGTCGGTTATCAGCCAAGCTATTTCAATCGGATCTTCAAGAAAAAAGTTGGGATCACTCCCGGAGAATATCGAAAAAGTTGATTTTTATTGAAGGGAGAGGCTTTCTATATGAATTTAAAGTGGCTGGGTAAAAGCCCGCTGATCAAGCGAGGAGTATCCTTTAGTGTTCCTTGGCAGCAAGGAACACTAAAGGTTTCACAGGTGCCGGTGATCAATGAGATGGCGCAAGTCCCGATCCAGACCAAAATAATTGGCTATTGGCCTGATGGTTCAGTGAAATGGACCAATTATGCCGGAGTATTTGAAAAAACGGTTCTAGATCAATACTTGGAATTAAAAAATAAAGCCCATACTTTTTCCGGGGGAAATATCGCGTTTGAAAAGTTTAATGGTATTTACATTGAAAATGAGAGTTTGAGCGCCTTCTTTCCCAAACATGGGGAAGGGGTCAATTTGATTGATTGGATCAAATCTAAAAAGCAAACAAGTTTGACCAACTTTCAGCTGAACTTGCAACAAGAAGGC
>JAATEZ010000438.1 GCA_015655485.1 Lactobacillales bacterium
CCGCCGCATAGGCAACTGTGTTTTTCCCGCCCTGAAAAGAGAGCATAGAAGTAACATTGATGATTTTTCCACTGCCTTGATCAGCCATGACCTGAGCTGCTTTTTGACTTAAATAGTATACAGCATTTAAATTCACATTTAAAACTTCTTCCCAATCTTTTCGAGAGTATTCCAGAATGGGTGCGCGCCGAATAGTTCCAGCGTTGTTTACTAAAATATCTATTTTTCCATAGGCTTTTAAGCAGGCTTGAACAATTTTTTCGGGTGCGGTCTCATCGGTTAGATCGATCGCAATGAAAGTGACTCTTTTTCCTTTATCTTCAATCAGCTGGCGAGTCTCTTGCCAATTTCTTTCACTATGAGCTGTAATGAAGAGATCAGCTCCTGCTTCAGCTAATGCGACTGCATAACCTTGTCCAATTCCCGAATTTCCGCCGGTGACTATTGCAACTTTCCCATTAAGACTAAAATAATCCATTTTAAATTCAGATAGATCCATTATCATGAGCCTCCTTTTTCTTATAAAGAAATATGATTTCCTTATAATAAATTACATCTTAATTTTAAACAAAAAAATGAAAAAAAACAAGTAAGTTGTTTTTAGAAAAAGATTAAGAATAAAAACTAAGAAAGTTTTGGAATTTTTTATCGGATCAAGTTTGATTTTGTCCGGATAAATTTAACATGAACATGTGAGTGTAATATTCAAAATAAATTAGGTTGAAAACTTTTAAACAGGTATTTATAAACGAATATATTATCCCGTGGAAATGTAAGATAAAGATATTTTTATGAAATTTATATTTATCAGAACAGCTGAAAAAAGAATATCCTATTCTAGTCACGGAAATTTGAAAAGGACTTTTGTCTGAATCAAAAGGCGATTTTCATACTCCACTCGCTGTTTTGCTCAAGACCTATTAAGCCTCATTCAGCTCTTCCGGATCTTTCGGCAATAGTTCAAGAAAAGATTTGCGCTGCTGCGCCTCGCTAAAATTTTTCTTTTCCTATGGCTCAAGGCCCGACCTGCCTCATTCAGCTCTTCTGTGTCCAGCTTCATGGGGCAGGTCTATCGGCAAAAAAGACAAATATCGCATGAATCAAAGGGCGATTCATACTCCATTCGCTGTTTTTGCTCAATACCTGTTATGCCTCATTCAGCTCTTCTGATGTTAGATGAGGAAGTTTTCATTTTATTTAAAAAATTATTAGTTTTTTGAAAGAAAAATATTTTGAATATTAAGAAAATAGTTACTAAAACTAGGATGAAAATTGTGAAATGTTATTATATCAGTTCTTTTTTTAGTTTTTGGCATTTGCGGTTTTGTTTAATTTCCATTATAATACTCTTTATGATTAAAAAAGAGTGAGAACAAATTTTGTATTTACGAATACTCTATCAAGGGGGCTTATAGCGTGATTGAATTTAAACATGTAGAAAAATATTTTGGCGCATTCCATGCTCTAAAAGATATTAACTTGACCTTTAATAAAGGAGAAGTCGTAGTTGTGATTGGTCCTTCAGGGTCTGGAAAGAGTACCATGCTTCGCTGCATCAACGGGTTAGAAGAAATTTCTTCTGGAATTTTGCTGATCAATGATTTAGATATTCGCAGTAAAGAAACCAGGCTGCCTGAAATCAGGAAAAATATTGGGATGGTTTTTCAACATTTTAATCTTTATCCACATAAAACGGTTTTAGAAAATATCACTTTAGCGCCGATAAAAGTACTAAAGAAAGATGAAGCAGCTGCTATTAAAGAGGCGGAGAAGTTTTTAAATAAAGTAGACATGCTGGATAAGAAGGATAGTTATCCTTCACAGTTATCCGGGGGACAAAAACAAAGAGTGGCGATAGCAAGAGGGCTTGCTATGAATCCGCAAATGCTGCTTTTTGATGAACCGACATCTGCTTTGGATCCGGAAATGATCGGGGATGTACTGAAAGTCATGAAAAAGCTGGCGAAAGAAGGCATGTCAATGATCGTTGTTACGCATGAAATGGGTTTTGCCAGCGAAGTAGCAGATCGCGTTGTTTTTATGGATAGCGGTCAAGTACTTGAAGATTCGGAAACTCAGACTTTCTTTGATCATCCAAAAGAAGAAAGAGCCAGACAATTCTTGAGTAAAATCATCAATCATTGATCAATGTGGGAGGCAAAAGAATGAATCGACATAAAAAAAAGTTTCTCTTTTTTTCCTTAATGATCCTGATGACATTTTTTGTCAGCTCATGCGGGGAAAACAATTATGCGAAAGAGGATATTCTAACCAGGCTGGAAAGCGAACCAACCATTGTCTGGGGCGTTAAAAATGATACTAAATTATTTGGCTTAATGAATGTAGGAACCAATAAAGTGGAAGGGTTTGATATAGATATTGCCAAAGCAATCACCAAGGAGATTTTAGGAGGGAAAGGCAGGGCTGAGTTCGTTGAGGTAACTTCAAAAACCAGGATCCAGCTGCTTAAAAATGGAAATATCGATGCTATTATTGCGACTATGACAATCACGGATGATCGAAAAAAAATAGTAGATTTCTCCGATGTTTATTTTGATGCCGGGCAGTCTTTATTAGTGAAAAAGGGCAGTTCAATTAAAAGTGTAAAGGATTTAAAGGCGCAGACAACTGTTCTTGTAGTCAAAGGTTCTACTTCAGCGGTCAATATCCGCAAAGCGGCGCCGGATGCTAAAATCTTAGAGTTAGAAAATTATTCTGAAGCATTTACAGCATTGAAATCGGGACAAGGGGATGCCATGACAACCGATAATGCGATTTTATTAGGAATGGCGGAAGAAGATCCAGACTATACTTTAGTTGGCGGGAATTTCACTGATGAACCTTATGGTATAGCGATCAATAAAGGCCAAAAACCATTTTTAACAAAAGTCAACGAAGCTTTAAAAACTTTAAAAAGCAACGGGACCTATGATTCACTCTACAAAAAATGGTTTCCAAGTGAAACAACGACAACAAAAGAAGATTGAGGTGAGATATAGATGTTAGTTTTATTGAGCAACTATGGCCCGAGTTTTGTTGAGGGTTTTAAGTATACACTTTTTTCAAGTATCTTGGCTTTATTTTTCAGTTTGATCATTGGAACTTTTATGGCCATTTTTCAATTGTCCAAGAATAAATTTTTACGCAGTCTGGCAAAAATTTATGTAGAATTTTTTAGAAACATCCCGCTGTTGATCATCGTCATGTTTTGTTATGTAGTTGTTCCTTTATATTGGTTTCAGCTGGACGGTTTTCAATCCGGGACGATTGGACTGACGATCTATACTTCGGCTTTTATCGCAGAAACGATCAGAGCCGGGATCCAGACAGTTCCCGCAGGGCAGATGGAAGCAGGGCTTTCTTCTGGTTTTACCTCGTCGCAAACGATGGTTTACATTATTCTTCCGCAGGCATTCAAGATCGTGATCCCCCCATTAGGGAATCAATTTATTAATTTGGTGAAGAATTCATCCATATTAGCGATGGTTGCCGGAATGGATCTGATGTATCAGGGAGATTTGATTGCGAGTGAGACATTCAATACTTTTGAAACCTATATTATTGTCGGTTTATTTTATCTGATACTAACTCTGCAGCTTTCTTATTTAATGAGTAATTTAGAAAAGAAATGGGCTATCCGTGAATAGAAAGGGGAAATGGGAATGGATTTTTTGGGCGCTTTTTCTTGGATCAATATTCGCTTTTTATTACAAGGACTGCTCATAACGGTGGAAGTAGCCGCAGCATCCATAGTTTTAAGCTTTTTAATTGGCGGATTTGCAGGATTGATCCGGTTTATTAAAATTCCTTATTTGTCAAAAATTGTAGGGATCGTGATCGATGTGATCCGTAATCTGCCTTTGCTGTTGATCATTTTTTTCACTTACTTTGCTTTGCCGCAGATCGGCATTCGTTTTGACATTTTCTGGTCATCCGTTGCTGCGCTGACAATTTTCGAATCAGCGATGTTGTCGGAGATCATCCGTGCCGGATTGAATGCCGTACCGAAAGGACAGATGGAAGCAGGACTTTCGACTGGATTGAACTTTAGCCAGACAATGTCTATTGTTGTCTTTCCGCAGGCATTCAAAGCGATGGTGCCGGCGATAGTCAGCCAGTTTATTTCCTTGATCAAGGATACTTCTTTAGCAGTCATTATTTCCTTACCTGAGCTGACACATAACGCTAAAATCATTTATGGTCAAAATAGCAACTATGTGTTGCCGATGTTTATTGCGATGACTGTTCTTTATTTTATTGTTTGTTATATTTTATCTTTGGTATCAAAATTTTTGGAAAGCAGACAATACAACTATTGATCAGTTTCATATATTTTATGAACCTGAGTGGTAAAATTTTGTCAATGCCTCTATTATAAATAGATCGGGAAAAATAATTTTTATATCAAGAGCTTTTGGTTTTAACTAATAAAAAAGTGGACAAGGACTTTATCAAGAGTCCCTGACCGCTTTTTTTGCTCAATAAGTATATCAGTCTGGATGAACCGAAAAAAGTTTTTTTTAGATACTTATGCTATCATAATAAAAAAGAAAGCTGGATCACTAAAAAGCGAGGTTGAGAAAAAGATGAATATATTTGTTGCCATTGATTCATTTAAGGGCTCTTTTAGCAGCAAAGAAGCTTTAGCGGTTGCTATTGAAGCTTTGCCAAATCATCACGTGGAAGGATTGCCGGTATCAGATGGTGGGGAAGGATTATTGGAGTGTCTGGAAAAACCAATGAAGGGGGTCTGTCTCACTCAAGCGGCGACAGGAACTTTAGGCGGCCCGATCGAAGCGCACTATTTATGGGCAGAACAGGATCAGACCGCGGTGATCGAAGTGGCGCAAGCTGCCGGACTGACGCAGGTATCGAAAAGCCGGCTAAATCCATTTTTACAGACTAGTTATGGAGTAGGAGAACAGATTTTGCAGGCATTGGATAAAGGCGCCAAACATGTTTTGATCGGCTTGGGCGGAAGTGCAACGATGGATGGCGGTTTTGGTCTGCTGCAAGCGCTGGGAGTCAGATTTTATGACTCAAAGGATGGATTGTTGCCGCTCATCCCGTTGCAGTTAGATCAAATCAGCAGAATTGATCTGAAAGAGCTTGATCCGCGAATCGACCAGACTAATTTTTCGATGATATCAGATGTGACTAATCCTCTTTTAGGGGAAAATGGCACAGTCCATATTTTTGGAGAACAAAAAGGACTTCAGGAAAAAGACCAATTATCTTATGAAAATAGTTTAACTGTTTTTTCTGATCTGCTAAGCCAAAAAACGGATCGAAAAATGCAGAATGAAAAGGGAGCTGGAGCTGCTGGCGGCATCGGATTTGCACTATATACTATTTGTCATGCCAAATATTTAAATGGCGTTGATTTTATTATGCAAGCAACGCATCTAGAGGAAAAATTAAAACAGGCTGATCTTATTTTTACTGGAGAAGGGAAATTTGATCGGCAGTCTTTCAATGGAAAACTGCCGCTTGGAATTGCGAAAATCGCCAAAAAATATCAGAAACCCGTCATCTTGTTTTGCGGATCGAATGATACTGAAATGCTTTCCTCAGAAACAATTGATGTGATTTTTCCGATAGGAGAGAAGCCGCAGGATTTAACGACAGCTCTTAGTTATGGGAAAAAAAATTTAGCCAAGGCTATGCAAAGAGTCGCTGTGCTTCTTGAATTGAGCCGGTTCATCAAGTCGCGCTGAAGAGAAGTTCTTAATAAATAGTCAGAAAGAAAAGCGGCCGCAAAAAGAATGAGAACTATGAAAATAACAATAATTGCAAGATTTTCCCTCCATCTGTTTGACCAATTTAAACTCCAGCCATATCTGATCTGTCGGGGAATAAATGGACCTGTATTTTCTGATGGTCCATTATCTATGACCACTTCTTGATATAATTGCATAAGACAGCTTTGAATTTTATGTAAACAACTATTTTTTTATTTTTTGGATCGTCCGCATGAGAAGACAATATCTGTTTGGTCAATATTTTTTAGAGAATTGAATGGAGGAGAAATAGCTCTTGACAGTCACTAATGCTGTTGTTTGCATACCTATTAGTCTTATTATTTTTTCTAATCAAGCAGGAAAAAAATAAACAAATCATTTTCTTGTTTGAAATTCAAGTTGTTTCGATAGACATAAATTAATATTCTTTTAATTAGCTTGTCTTTTTATTTGTGTTTTCTTGATTCTATTGTATAATAAGAATCATTTTGTATTTGGAGGTTTTTTAATGGAGGCAGAACAAGTGGAGCTTGGGAAAGTGTATAAATGTATTCCAGTGGAGCTAAACGAAGAAATTGTCGGCAGCATTAGAGTGAAATACGAGAATACGGCTATTTTAAAAGTGGAGGATTATCCGCCTCAAGCTAAAGGGTTTGTAAAAGAAAAAAATCATCTGGTTTTAGCATTATATTCGAATATTAAGGAAGAAGTCCATAAAACGGATCAAAAAGTGTTTTAGAAGGTTATAGAAATGAGAAATCTTCACAAAATACTCTCTTTTTTTCAATGCGCGGAGAAAAAAACCGTGCTGTTTTGTGTTTTTTTAAATATTTTGAATATCAAATAAATATAAATAGAAAGCGCTATCTTTATTGACCGGATGAGCAGGAGACAATTGTTTTGGACCCCTATGCAGGAATTAAAGTATTCTAAAGTATAAAAAAAATTTGTTATAAATCTAGTGCTGAATCTTTTAAAAATACTAGTTAAAAATTTTTTTATTGTTTTTTTATAAAAACAGATCAAAAAATAGGTTGCAATCAATTGAAAAAAAAGATATAGTTTGAACATCAAAACATTTGATTATCAAACATTATTGGGGGTGGAAAATTTGGATCCAAATTTAGAGGTCATCAATGATTATTTGGTAACGGTGTTTAATGATATTTTAACCATTGAAGAATCAGAATTAAAGAGATCAAAATTTCATGATTTGTCTATTAAGGAAATGCATACGATCAATGCGGTCGGCATGTATAAGAAAAAAACTTCTTCAGAAGTGGCTAAAGAGCTTTCGATCACAGTTGGAACTTTAACTGTAGCTATCAATAATTTGGTGAAGAAAGGTTACGTTGAAAGAATCCGCAGTGAAGATGACCGCCGAGTCGTGAAATTAGGTCTCACTAAAAAAGGAAAGCTGCTTTATCGGGTCCACCAACATTTTCATAGAGAAATGGTCAAAGCTGTTTTAAATAATATGGATCAGGATGAAGGGCAGGCTCTGTTAAAAGCATTAGAGAATTTACATGATTTCTTACAGTTGTATAAATAATTTCGGATAAACAATGAGGATAGATATGAAACAATATGGAAAAATTTGTTCAACGGCGATGAGTCTGCCTGAAAAAATCATGACTAATAATGATTTGACGAAGATTTTTGAAACGTCAGATGAATGGATCTTCAGCCGGACTGGTATCAAGCAAAGAAGGATCGCTGTAACAGAGACTACTTCCAGCCTTTGTACGGAGGTAGCGCGCCAGCTTTTACAAAATGAGGGCATTACCCCTTTAGAAATTGATTTTATTATTGTAGCAACCATGTCTCCCGATTATAATACTCCCTCAGTTGCCTGTCAGGTGCAGGGCAATATCCAGGCTTTTAAAGCCTTTGCTTTTGATATCAGTGCTGCCTGTTCCGGATTTGTTTATGCTTTGTCATTGGCAGAAAAGTTGATTTCTTCCGGCAGCTATCAAAAAGGGATCGTGATCGGCGGCGAGACGTTGTCTAAAGTTTTAGATTGGCAAGACCGCAGCAGTGCTGTTTTGTTTGGCGATGGTGCGGCTGGAGTTTTCATTGGAGCTGACTCAACTCCAAGTTTTCTTCTTGAAAATTTACAGGCGGACGGCAGCAGAGCGAATGCATTGACCTCTGGCTATCAGAGAAACAACAGTCCTTTTTTCACTGAGGAAAATAAAAAATCGGGTCATTTGAAAATGGATGGACGGGCAATTTTTGATTTTGCGATTCGGGATGTTGCTGCAAATATTGCAGCGACATTGAAGATGTCTGATTTTCATGCAGCGGAAATTGATTACTTTTTGCTGCATCAAGCGAATCAGCGCCTGATTGAAAAAATTGCTAAGAAGACTAAAATATCCAGAGAAAAATTTCTGACAAATATGAATAAGTATGGCAACACATCAGCAGCTTCGATCCCGATTTTGTTGCATGAAAATGTTGCCAACGGGACTCTGAAAATCGGGATGCAGCAAAAAGTGATGTTAACTGGTTATGGCGGCGGTTTGACTTGGGGTTCGATCTTGATCAAGCTATAAAGCCATAACTGTCAACATATAGAATAAATAATGAAAAACTAAAATGGAGGAATCAAATATGATATTCGAAAAAATTCAAGCGATCATTGTGGAAGAACTAGGTAAAGAACCTGAAGAGGTCAAATTAACAACAAATATCCAAGAAGAACTAGATGCGGACAGTTTAGACCTTTTCCAAATCATCAATGAAATCGAAGATGAATTTGATGTGAAGATCGAATCCGAAGATGGCTTAGCAACAGTCCAGGATCTGGTCAGCTACGTTGAGAAGGCTCAAGCCTGATTTTTCAGCCGAATAGGAAAACTAGATGAGTTCTTTTAGCCCTTGAGTTATTGCTCAGGGGCCAAAAGGCCAGATTCAAAGAATTAAAAATCAAGGAGCTATTATGCACTCGAAGATATGTGAATGGATCGAAATCGAGTATCCGATTTTTCAAGGCGGAATGGCTTGGATAGCGGATGCTTCATTGGCTGGAGCGGTATCGAATGCGGGCGGTCTGGGGATCATCGCAGGCGGGAACGCCCCCAAAGCAGCGGTTCGTGAAGAAATCGAAAAAATAAAAAAAATGACGAGTAAACCTTTTGGTGTTAACATCATGCTTTTATCTCCATATGCTGAAGAGATCGTTGATTTAGTCTGTGAAGAAAAAGTAAAAGTTGTGACGACTGGGGCAGGAAATCCAGGAAAATATATGGAACGCTTTAAAAAGGCCGGAATCAAAGTGATCCCTGTTGTCCCGTCTGTCGGATTAGGACGCAGGATGGAAAAAATCGGGGCAGATGCAGTGATCGCTGAAGGCATGGAATCAGGCGGACATATTGGAAAGCTCACAACGATGTCTTTAGTTCCTCAAGTGGTTTCTGCGTTAAAGATTCCTGTCATTGCCGCAGGCGGAATAGGCGATGGCCGCGGAATGGCTGCAGCCGTCATGCTGGGAGCCCAAGGAGTTCAGTTAGGCACAAGATTTTTGGTTGCAACGGAGTGCAGCGCACATCCAAATTATAAAGAAAAAATAATCCATGCTAAAGATATTGATACGACTATTTGCAGTGAATATCTTGGTCATGCCGTTAGAGTCGTCAAAAATAAATTGACCAGACAATATCATCAGCTTGAATCCGCAGAGCTCAAAAAGGTGCAGCCTGATTTATTGGCTTTAGAAAAACTGGGGAAAGATTGTTTAAGAAAAGCTGTAGTAGACGGTGATAGCGAATATGGCTCAGTTATGGCAGGGCAAATCGCAGGAATGCTTGAAAAAGAGGAGTCCTGTGAAGAAATCATTCAAACGATGGTAGCGGAAATGAAACAAACGATAATGGAAAAAGCAACCCAATATTTATGATAAGGAGAAACAATGAAAACAGCCTTTGTATTTAGTGGTCAGGGAGCTCAATATTTTGGAATGGGCAGTGAACTATTTCAAAAAGAAAAAGTCGTGCGCAATACTTTTCAAGAAGCAAGCGAGGCCTTAAATTTCGACATAGGAGAAATTTGCTTTACTGAAAATCCTTTTTTAAATGAAACGGAATATACTCAGTCGGCAATTTTAACGGTCAGTATCGCTTGTTATCGTCTGCTGCTGGAGAAGGGTTTTAAACCGGATATAGTTGCCGGACTCAGCTTAGGCGAGTATTCTGCATTGGTCGCAAGCGGTGTATTCTCTTTTTTTGATGCGGTAAAATTAGTCAGCAAGCGTGGAAAATACATGGCTCAGGCAGCCCCGGCAGGCACTGGAAAAATGGTGGCAGTATTAAATGCTGATCGTTTATTGATAGAAGAAGCCTGTAAGGAAGCTGCTTCAATCGGGATCGTTTCTCCAGCAAATTATAATACTGCGGGACAAATCGTGATCGGCGGCGAAACGGCTGCAGTGGATGAAGCTTGCCGTTTGTTAAAAGAAAAAGGCGTAAAAAGGCTGGTTCCGCTTAAAGTGAGCGGACCATTTCATACGGCGTTATTAAAACCTGCAGCGGAAAAACTAGCCGTTGAGCTGGAAAAGCAGACTTTTGCTCCGCTAAGAATCCCTGTAGTCAGTAATACGACTGCGCAACGAATGACAGAGGATCTCATCAAGGGCTTGCTAATAAAGCAAGTTATGTCGGCTGTCCGCTTTGAGGACAGTATTCTTACTATGAAAAATTTAGGTATAAAAACAATTATAGAGGTAGGTCCGGGAAAGGTTCTTTCGGGATTTATCAAAAAGATCGATGCGTCACTTTTAACCAGTCATGTGGAAGATGAAAAAACATTGGCCGAAACGATCAATGTCTTAACGAGGGGGTAAACAATGGAGCTGATCGGAAAAAACGTATTGATTACAGGCAGCACTAGAGGAATCGGCAAAGCGATCGCTGCAGCTTTCGCTAAAGAAGGCGCAAATATTGCTTTGAATGGACGCAAACCCATCCGCCAAGACTTGATCGCCGAAATGTCTCAATATGGCGGGAAATGCATTGGTGTAGAAGGAGATATCGCCCAATTTGAAGAAGCCGGAAATATTATTGCTGCAGTCGAATCTGAGTTAGGCTCGATCGATATTTTAGTCAATAATGCCGGGATCACAAAGGATAAACTGCTTTTGCGAATGTCTGAAGAAGATTTTACCGCATGTATCCAGGTCAATTTGACTGGAACTTTCAATATGATTCAGCAATCTCTGCGAAAAATGTTTAAACAGCGTTCGGGAACGATCATCAATTTATCCAGTGTATCCGGGCTTATCGGTAATATCGGACAAGCGAATTATTCTGCCAGCAAAGCAGGTGTCATTGGATTAACAAAAACAGTGGCTCGCGAAGCGGCACCGCGCGGGATCACCTGTAATGCGATCGCTCCAGGATTTATTGATACAGAGATGACTGAGGTCCTATCGGAAAATATAAAAGAACAGATGAAAAATCAGATTCCTTTGAAAAATTTCGGCAGAGTAGAGGATATCGCTGAGGCAGCCATCTTTTTAGCCAAAAATCAATATATCACTGGTCAAGTGATCAATGTAGATGGCGGACTTGTGATGAATGGCTGATCAAGTTCAAAAAAACAAAAAGGAGATGACGCAATGAATCGGGTAGTTGTAACAGGATATGGGGTTGTCTCACCTGTTGGAAATGAGCCGGAAGTATTTTGGGATCATATAAAAAATGGTCGAACAGGTATTGGACCAATCACCAAATTTGATGCTGGTGAAACAGGAATATCTTTAGCCTGCGAAGTAAAAGATTTTCCTTATGAGAAACATCTGACAAAAAAAGATACCAAAAGAATGGATTTGTTTTCACAGTATGGAATCTTTGCGACCTTAGAAGCACTCGGGATGAGCGGCATCGACACAGAACAATTAGATGCGGATCGCTTTGGTGTGATCGTTGGTTCTGGAATCGGCGGGCTTCACACGATAGAAACCCAAGTTATTCGAATGCACGATAAAGGTCCGCAAAGAGTTTCGCCCCTTTTTGTACCAATGTCGATCGTAAATATGGCCGCCGGCAATATTGCCTTAAGGATCGGAGCAAAAGGAATATGCACTTCAGTGGTTACTGCTTGTGCTTCCGGAACGAACTCAATTGGCGAGGCTTTTAGAAATATAAAATACGGATATCAGGATGTTATGATCGCCGGCGGGGCAGAAGCTCCGATAACAGAGATCGGGATCGCGGGTTTTGCCGCATTGACGGCTTTATCACCATCTGTGGATCCTAAACGAGCTTCAATTCCTTTTGACAAAGAACGCAATGGATTTGTTATGGGAGAAGGAGCCGGGATCGTTGTCTTAGAATCACTGGACCATGCCAAAGCAAGAAAGGCCAATATATTGGGAGAAGTCGTCGGATATGGGTCCAACTGTGATGCTTATCATATGACTTCACCCATGCCTGATGGAACTGGTGCAAGCAAAGCCATCCTGTTGGCAATGAAAGAGGCCGAAATATCGCCAGACCAGATTGGTTATATCAACGCGCATGGAACGAGTACTCAAGCGAATGATAAGGCTGAAACAAAAGCCATTCGATTGGCATTAAAGGAAGCTGCAGATCAAGTACTGGTCAGCAGCTCCAAAAGCATGACAGGTCATTTGCTTGGAGCCGCCGGCGGAATTGAAGCCATTATTACTTTACAAGCACTGGCCAATGAATTTATTCCGCCAACCGCCAATTGCCTGCATCAAGATGAAGAATGTGATCTAAATGTTGTTGCCAATGTGGGAGTTGCGAAAAAAGTCGACTACGCGTTAAGCAATACTTTCGGATTTGGAGGCCATAATGCTGTTCTTTGTTTAAAAAGGTGGGAGGAAGCATAAAAATGGATTTAAAGGAAGTAAAAGAATTACTGGAAAAATTTGATGCTTCATCTTTGACAGAATTAGATTTAAAAATGGGAAATGCTTCTTTATATATGAATAAAAATAAATTTGGAGTCCGTTCCGATTCTTTTAGAGAGAAGCAGGATAATCCTGCTCAAGAGTCTGGGGAAATAAACTTAGCGGATCCATTGAAAAGTGAACCAGAGATCTCTGCTCAAGATAATGAGGATAAATGGATCTCCCAAGAAAAAGATGAAACCATAAAGTCACCTATTGTAGGGGTGATTTATCTAAAAGCAGCGCCAGAAAAAGAAGTTTATAAAGTAGTTGGAGACAAAGTGAAAAAAAATGAGATCGTCTGTATTATCGAAGCTATGAAATTGATGAATGAGATCACCAGCCCATTTGATGGAGTGATCAGCGAAATTCTAGTTGAAAACGAGGATGTTGTGGAATTTGGACAACCATTATTTAAAGTGAGGGTGTAAACGAAATGAAATTAACTATAAATGAAATCATGGCGATCATTCCTCATCGTTATCCTTTTCTGCTTTTGGATACTGTAGAAGATCTGACTGCAGGAAAAAAAGTGACAGCAAAAAAAAACGTGACGATCAATGAGCCCTTTTTTCAGGGACATTTTCCGGGTGAGCCTGTCATGCCGGGAGTTTTGATTATCGAAGCTATGGCACAAGCTGGGGCTGTAGCCTTGCTTTCTTTGCCGGAGTTTCAAGGAAAAACCGCTTATTTTGGAGCGATCAAGCAAGCAAAGTTTCGCAGAAAAGTCATACCAGGGGATACACTGATTTTAGAAGTTGTCCTCGATAAAATAAAAAAAACAGCAGGAACTGGTAAAGGAATCGCTTATGTAGATGGAAAAAAAGTTGCAGAAGCTGAGTTGACCTTTATGATTGGGTAGGTGAAAAAAATGTTTTCAAAAATATTGATCGCTAATCGTGGTGAAATAGCTGTTAGAGTCATCCGGGCCTGCCGTGAGATGGGGATCCAGACGGTCGCTGTATTTTCACAAGCAGATAAAGAGGCTCTCCACACGCAATTGGCAGATGAAGCTATCTGTATTGGGCCGTCTAGAGCCAGTGATTCCTATCTAAATATTCAGCATATTTTGAGTGCCGCCATTGTGACCGGGTCGCAGGCTATCCATCCCGGTTTTGGTTTTTTATCAGAAAATAGTACTTTTGCATCAATGTGTGAAGAATGCGGCATAACCTTTATTGGTCCAAAAGCAGAAACGATCGAGCAAATGGGGAACAAGGTCCATGCCCGAAAAATCATGCAGCAGGCAAATGTCCCAGTGATCCCCGGAAGTGACGGTGTGCTTGATTCTGTGACCGATGCTTTAAAAATCGCGAAGGAGATCGGCTATCCGGTTATGTTGAAGGCAGCTGCCGGCGGCGGAGGTAAAGGGATCCGCAAGGTGACAAACGCGGACTCTTTACCTCAACAATTTATTTCCGCTCAAGAAGAAGCGAAAGCTGCATTTGGGAACAAGGATATGTACTTAGAAAAAATCATTTATCCAGCTAAACATATTGAAGTTCAGATCGTAGGAGATCAATTCGGGGAAATTATTCAACTAGGTGAAAGAGATTGTTCTCTACAAAGAAACCATCAAAAGGTCATGGAAGAAGCCCCGGCGCCGTCTTTATCCGGGGAACAGAGATCTTTATTGGCCGCGGCAGCGATACGTGCAGCTAAAGCGGTAGCTTATGAGAACGCGGGAACGATCGAATTTTTATTGGATGAACAAGGAAAATTCTACTTTATGGAGATGAATACGCGGATTCAGGTAGAACATCCCATTACAGAGATGGTCACTGGCATCGATCTGGTCAAACTTCAAATCAAGATTTCCAACGGAGAAAAACTGATCTATCGCCAGGAAGATGTTTGTGTCAAAGGTCATGCGATCGAGTGCCGGATCAATGCAGAAAATCCGGCAGCAGATTTTGCCCCATCGCCAGGCACGATCCATAATTTATTATTACCAAGCGGGGGACTGGGTTTAAGGGTCGACAGCGCCGTGTACAGCGGCTATAAAATCCCGCCTTTTTATGATTCAATGATCGCGAAAGTGATTGTACTGGGTGAAAACCGCTTGGATGCGCTGATGAAAATGCAGCGGGCTTTAAGTGAATTGGTCACAGATGGGATCCTAACCAACCAAGAGTTTCAACAGGATTTGATTTCTCATCCTCAAATTATTTCTGGCGCGTACGACACAGGTTTTTTGCAAGAAACATTCTTGCCTAATTGGGAACCGGATGAATAAAAAGGAGGATCGGGATGGGATTATTTAAGAAAAAAAATTATATTCGCATTAATCCAAATCGAGAGGAAGATCCGAATAAGCCAAATCGAAAACCGCATGTTCCGGATAATATGTGGTCTCAATGCCCAAACTGTAAAAAGGCGATTTATTCAAAAGATTTAGGTGAGGAAAAAATTTGTCAGAATTGTGGTTATTGCTTTCGTATTGGAGCTTGGGAACGTTTAAAATTGATCGCAGATGAGGGTAGTTTTATTGAGGCTGACGCCGCGCTTGCCTCATTAGATCCGATTGCTTTTCCTGATTATCTGGAAAAAATCGAACGCCTTCGAGAAAAAACCGGACTTAACGAAGCCATTGTGACCGGCTATGGAAAAATTGATAACCAGGCCGTTTTGATTGGTGTGATGGATACTAGTTTTATTATGGGAAGCATGGGAACTGTAGTCGGAGAGAAAATCACGCGTTTGTTTGAAAAAGCAACGGATAAAGGTTTGCCTGTCATTCTTTTTACGGCTTCTGGCGGGGCACGGATGCAGGAAGGAATATTTTCCTTGATGCAAATGGCTAAAGTTTCTGCGGCTGTTAAAAAGCATAGTGTCAGTGGAGGTTTATATATCACTGTACTGACAGATCCGACAACAGGCGGGGTCACGGCAAGCTTTGCGATGGAAGGAGATATTATTTTGGCTGAACCGCAAGCATTGATCGGCTTTGCAGGAAGACGAGTGATCGAACAAACGATCAAGCAGGAATTACCCGAAAATTTTCAAAAGGCAGAGTTCTTGCTAAAACATGGATTTATCGACAAAATCGTCCCCCGCAATGAACTGCGGACAGTTCTTTCTCTGCTTTTGCGGATGCATCCGTCAAAGAAAGTGGGTGCAGCAGATTGAAGGAGCAAAAAACAGCAAATGAAATTGTGGCTTTAGCAAGAAAACAAGACCGTTTTACAACACTTGAATATATCCAAGCGATATTTGACGATTTTATTGAATTTCATGGAGATCGTCTATACGGAGAGGATGCGGCGGTCGTAGGCGGTATCGCCTTTCTTGCGAAAAAACCAATTACGGTCATCGGCATTCAAAAAGGACGCAGCCTGCCGGAAAATATTCAAAGAAATTTCGGATCTCCTCATCCGGAGGGTTATCGTAAAGCCCTGCGATTAATGAAGCAGGCGGAAAAATTTGCCAGGCCGATTCTTATTTTCGTGAATACTGCCGGCGCTTATTGTGGAGTGGAAGCGGAAGAACGAGGCGAAGGGGAAGCGATCGCGCGGAATTTATTAGAAATGAGCGATCTAAAAGTCCCAATCATTTCTGTTATTATAGGCGAAGGCGGCAGCGGAGG
>JAATEZ010000385.1 GCA_015655485.1 Lactobacillales bacterium
ATGGATTAAATAAAAAAATGCAAAAATTTACTCAGGCTTTAAATCGATTTTATCAAAATGAACCGGCACTGTGGGAAAAGGATCATAACTATACAGGTCTTGAAATCATTGATGCGGATAATCGAAATGAATCTATTCTAAGCTATGTCAGAAAAGGCAAAAATGAAAAAGACAACTTACTGATAATATTGAATTTTACACCTGTAGAAAGGGAACTGTTCAATGTTGGTGTTCTTGCTCCGGGGGTTTATGAGGAAGTGTTCAATTCGGCTTTAGTTGAGTTTGGCGGGACTTATGACTCGAGACAAAAGCTTTTCAAGAGCGTGGATAAACCCTTTAAAAATTTTCAAAATTCGATCACTTTGCTGCTGCCGCCACTGGCTGCGGTTATATTAAAGCGAAAAGCTGAATAAATTATTAGCTGTCTGCAGGAAATCAGTCTCACGATCGTTGCCAAAGTCAATCGTTGTTAAGCTTATAGTTTAAAAAATCTGCTTTTATAACAGAAAGCGGATTTGCCGGTAAAGGGACGAGAGGAGGAGAACTGGATTTATTCCAGGACATTTATGAAAACAGAAATAGTCGCTATGATTTTAGCAGGTGGACAAGGGACCCGATTAGGAAAGTTAACAGAAACAATTGCTAAACCAGCCGTTCCGTTCGGCGGCCGCTATCGTATTATTGATTTTACTTTAAGTAATTGCGTGAACTCAGGAATTCACAATGTAGGAGTGGTCACTCAATATCAGCCGCTCACATTAAATTCGCATATTGGGAATGGAACAAGCTGGGGTTTGGATGGGATCGATTCAGGAGTCACGATCTTGCAGCCTTATTCGAGTTCTGATGGCGAGAAATGGTTTCAGGGAACTGCTCATGCGGTTTATCAAAATATGGCTTATATTGATTCTTTAAATCCAGAATATGTTTTGATTCTTTCAGGAGATCATATTTATAAAATGGACTATGAAGATATGTTAGAAAAACATAAGGATAAGAAAGCATCACTGAGTGTTTCTGTTATTGAAGTCTCCTTAGAAGAGGCCTCGCGTTTTGGGATCATGAACACGGATGAAGCTGATCGGATCATTGAATTTGAAGAAAAACCTGCTAAACCTAAAAGTGATTTGGCTTCTATGGGAATCTATATTTTTAATTGGGACAGATTGCGTAAAGTGTTGATGAATAGTTATGCTAAAGATGGTCTTATGCTGGATTTTGGGAAGCATGTGATCCCGGCTTATTTAGAAAGCGGCGAGGCTGTTTTTGCCTATCGTTTCAAAGGGTATTGGAAAGATGTTGGAACGATCGATAGTTTGTGGGAAGCAAATATGGAGTTCATTCATTTAGATAATGAATTGAATATCAGTGATGAAAATTGGCGGATTTATTCACGCAACACGATTTCTCCGCCCCATTTTATTACAAAGAGCGGTTGTATCCATCAGTCATTGGTCGTTGATGGCTGTTATGTGGCCGGAACGATCGAAAATTCTATTCTTTCAACGGGTGTTCGGATCAAGGAAGGAACAACGATCAAAGACAGCGTGATCATGCCGGGAGCTCAAATAGGGAAAAATGTCCATATCGAGCGGGCGATCGTTGGAGAGGATGCAGTGATTGGAGACAATGCCATAATAAATTCTGGAGAAGAAATTTACGTGGTAGGTTATAATGAAGTGATTGGAGTGAAGAACGATGAAGACTAAGATGAGTTCAAACAAAATGTGTGCTATTCTTGGGAATTTGGAAAATGATGAAAATTTAGGTACACTTACAAAAAAACGTCCTATTGCGACACTGCCTTTTGATTGTAAATATCGCTTAGTTGATTTTCCTCTTTCAAGTATTGCCAATGCACATATCAATGAGGTTCTCATGTTATTCGATGAAAAAGACCGTCGTTCTTTGATGGACCACATACAAAGCGGGAAAGAATGGAATTTAGATGCACTTCAAAATCACTTTTTCTTTTATTTTTATTCAAATGAGCATCAAGCAGAATCTTTTGGACTGGAGTATTATGGAAATCTACTCGATTATTTGCAAAAATCGAAATCTCAGTATACAGTTGTTTTAGGCAGCAAGATGCTTTGCAATATTGATTTACGCATTCTTTTGCGCAATCACAAAGGTCAAGGGCGGGATATCACAGCAGTTTTTAAAAAGGTAGACAGCAGCCAGACAGGCCCGCATGACAGGATATTCGCAATAAATGAACCAAATGGATTAAATTTGATTGATGCGGAGCATGCTTCACCTAATGCTGATGGGAAATATAATTTGTGTATGGACATCTATATTTTAGAAACCGAACGTTTAGTAACTATTATTCAACAGGCGGAGAAACAAAAAAAAGCAGAAATCTTACCACAGTTGTTAAAGAACATATTAGGCGATCTGCAAGTAAATTTATATGAGTATACAGGATATTTAAGCAATATGAATAGTATTTCTGCTTTTTATCAGGCTAATATGGACATGCTCAATACAACGAAACAAAATGCGTTGTTATACTCTAACCAAAAAATCTACACAAAAGTTAAAAATGAAGTGCCTACTTATTATTCGGAAAGTTCAGATGTGAAAAATAGTCAGTTTGCGACCGGGTGCTTGATTGAAGGTCAAGTGACTGATTCTATTATTTCGCGAAAAGTAGTCATTTATAATGATGCGGTAGTCAAAAATTCGATCCTGATGCCCGGCTGTCGTATTTTACCGGGAGCGGTAGTTGAATATGCGATCTTAGATAAAAATGTTATTGTGGATGCCAATACTGCAATTAAGGGAACGGCGGAAAATCCATTAGTGATCGAAAAAAATGCGGGAATTAGAGAAAATGTGGGAGGAGGGTCAGAATGAAAGTTTTGTTTGCGGCGGCGGAATGTGCACCGTTTTTTAAAACCGGAGGACTGGGGGATGTTGCCTATGCGCTCCCAAAAGAATTAAAAAAGCAGGGAATCGATGTCCGTGTGGTGCTTCCTTTTTATCGGATGATGCCGGCTATGAGAAGAACGAAAAGTATATTGAAAATTCTACGCTTATCCAACAAA